>DASXXO010000031.1:0-13040 GCA_036503045.1 Caldimonas sp.
GCGACCTGGCCGCCGATGAGCGCAAGCAGCGCCTGCGTCGTCGCAGCCCGCGCCGGCGTCGCCGCCGCGCTGGCATCTGCCGGCAGCGCTGCGCCGGGGTCTACCGCCGCCGTGCCGTCAGCCATCGGCCGGCTCGTCGAAGAGGCCCGCGCTCGGCAGCAGCGCCTCCGCGCGCTCCTCGCTCAGCGCCTCGACCCCGCGGAGGCTACGCGCCATCACGCGCGAGCGCTTCTCCGCCTCGTCGATCGTGTTGGTCGCCTCCTGCAGCTTCTTGCGGGTGTGGGCGAGCGCGCCGCCGAACTTCGCGAACTCGGTCTTGACCGCGGCGAGCGTCTCCCAGACCTCGGACGTGCGCTTCTCGAGCGCCAGGGTGCGAAACCCCATCTGCAGGCTGCTCAGCAGCGCGAGCAGCGTCGTCGGCCCGGCGACCATGACCTTGTACTCGCGCTGCAAGCTCTCGACCAGGCCGGGCCGGCGCAGCGCCTCGGCGTACAGGCCTTCGGTCGGCAGGAAGAGGATGCCGAAATCGGTCGTGTGCGGCGGCGCGACGTACTTCTCGCGGATCGTCAGCGCCTCCTTGCGCAGCCTCTGCTCGATCGAGCGCGCGTGCAGCTCGACGCCGGCACGGTCGGCCGCCTCCTGCGCCTCGATCAGCCGCTCGTAGTCGTCGCGCGGGAACTTGCAGTCGATCGGCAGCCAAAGCGGCGCGCCGTCGTCGCGCCGGCCCGGCAGCTTGATCGCGAACTCGACCCGTGCGTTCGAGCCCGGCACCGTCTCGACGTTGGTCGCGTACTGCTCGACCGTGAGGGCCTGATCGAGCAGCGCCTGGAGCTGCACCTCGCCGAACATGCCGCGCGTCTTGACGTTGCTGAGCACGCGGCTGAGCGAGCCGACGTCGCTCGCGAGCTTCTGCATTTCGCCGATACCGCGGTGCACCTGCTCGAGCCTTTCGGCGACCTGACGAAAGCTCTCGCCGAGGCGCTGCTCGAGCGTCGCGTGCAGCTTCTCGTCGACGGTCGCGCGGATCTGCTCGAGCTTCTTCTCGTTGTCGGCCTGGATCGCGCCGAGGCGCGTCTCGACCGTCGTCTTCACCTCGGCCATGCGCTGGTCGAGCGAGTCGCGCGCGAGCCGCGCCTGCTCGACGTGCGCCGCGGTGGCCTGCACGAGCGACTCGGCGAGGCGCTGCTGCATCGCCGCGAGCTGGCGGCTGAAGCTGTCGATCTGCTCGTTCTGGGTGCGCGCGGTGTCGCCGTGCTGCGCGAGCAGCGTCTGCTGGAAGAGCGCGAGCGATTGGGCGAGCTCCTGGCGCGTGCCCTGGGCGCTTCGCATCACCTCGTGGCGCAGCTCGCGGCCCTGGCGCTCCAGGGTGGTGTCGATCGGCGGGCGGCGCAGCGCGATCCAGAGAGTGAGGACGAGAAGGAGGGTGAGGAGCGCAAGGACGAGCCAATCGAAGGGCATCCGCAATTGTCGCAGCCGCGATGGCGCGGGCCGGCGCGGCGCCGGCCGGCGAAGTCAGCGCGGTCGGGCGCCGCGCGCGCGCCGTTCGGCGAGGTCGAACGCCGCCTGGACGAGTAGCGCGAGCGCTGCCGCCGGCAGCGCGCCGGCGAGCATGACGCGGCTGTCGTTGACGGCGAGCCCGGCGACGATCCGCTCGCCGAAGCCGCCAGCGCCGATGAACGCCGCCATCGTCGCGGTGCCGACGTTGATCACCGCCGCGGTCTTGACGCCGGCCAGGAGCGTCGGCGCCGCGAGCGGCAGCTGGACGTGGGCAAGCGCCTGGCGCGCGGTCATGCCGAGCGAGAGCGCGGCCTGCGCCATGCCGCCCGAGACGCTCTGCAGTCCGGCGTGCGTGTTGCGTACGATCGGCAGCAACGCATAGAGGAAGAGCGCGATCACTGCCGGGACGACGCCGATTGCACCGACCAGGGCGATCAGGAACGCCAGCAGGGCGAGCGAAGGGATCGTCTGCAGCATGGCGACCGCGCCGAGCACGACCTGCTCGCTCGCCGGCCAGCGCCAGGCGGCGATGCCGAGCGGAACGCCGACGACGATCGCGAGCGCGAGCGAGCCGAAGACGAGCAGCAGATGCTCGGCAGCGAGTCGGCCGAAGTCGGGCGCGAAGACACGCTCGAGCAGGCTCGCGTGCGCGCGTTCCGGCGCTTGGGCGGCGCCGCTCGCGGCGGCCGCATTGCGCAGCGATGCGAAGCCGCCGGCGAGGAACTTGCGAGCGGTCTCGGCGAAGCTGCGGCCGTCGAGCTCGACCTCGCCGTTCATCGCGATCATCGTCCGAGCGTCGATCGATCCGGCGAGCTTCTCGAGCGGCGCGGAGTCGACGCTTGCGCGCATCAGGACGACCGCGTCGTATTTCGGGAAGAAGCCGCGGTCGTCCTCGAGCACGGTCAGGCCGAGCCTGCCGAGCTTGGCGTCGGTCGAGTAGACGTCGATCACGTCGACGCGACCGGCGGCGACGGCGTCGTAGGCGATGCCGTGGTCGATCCCGACCGGCGCGCCGGCGCGCTCGCCATACGCCTTGCGAAGCGCAGGCCAGCCGTCGGCGCGCTCGAGGAACTCGTGCGAAAGGCCGAGCGTCAGGCCGCTCGCGGCCGGCGTGAACAGATCGGAGATGCGGCGGATGCCGAGCGCGCGCGCCTTCTTCTCGGTCATCGCCAGCGCGTAGGTGTTGTTGAAGCCGAGCGGCACCGCGACTTTCAGGCCGCGTGGCGCGAGCCATCGGTTCAACTCGTCGAGCGAGGGATTCCCCTCGCGCTTCAGCAGCTCGCGGACGATCGTTCCCGTGTACTCGGGGTACAGATCGACCGCGCCGCTGGCGAGCGCCTGTTCGAGGATGCCGGTGTTGCCGAGGCCGGGCCTGTGCGTCGCCGGCTGTCCCGCGGCAACGAGCGTCTGGGCGAGGATCTCGCCGAGCACGTACGACTCGGTGAAACGCTTCGAGCCGACGACGAGCGGGGCCGGCTCGGCGGCCGCCGGTGACGCCTGCATCGCGCAGGCGACCACGAGCACGACAACTCCGAAGGCCTGTAGGAAAACGCCGACAGCACAAAGCGGGCTTCTCGGTCCACCGCACCGCCCTGCGTCGCACACACTCGCGACTCCGGTGTCACTCAAGCGTGCCGACCCGTTGCCTTCCTTTGCTGCCCCGGCGAGTTCCTGCGAAAGCTCCGCCGAAGAGCGGCTGTTCCCTGCCGGGCAGTCCATGAGCCAGTTGAGAGCGTTCATCGTCGAGGACAGCCCCGTCATCCGCGAAAACCTCGTCGCCGCTCTGGAGGAGATGGCACCCATCGACGTGGTCGGCACTGCCGAAGACGAAGTCAGCGCCGTGTCGTGGCTGGCGGCATCGCAGAACCGCTGCGACCTCGTCGTCGTCGACATCTTCCTGAAAAGCGGATCTGGCCTCGGCGTCCTAAAGGCCGTAGCGAACGCCGGGTTGCCGACCAAGCTCGTCGTCCTCAGCAATTACGCGACGCCCGACATGCGGCGCAAGTGCCTCGAGCTCGGCGCCGATCGCGTGTTCGACAAGTCGAACGAGATCGACGCGCTCATCCTGTATTGCTGCAGGCTCGCCGACGGCAGCACCGGGAACTCCGAATTCAGCCCGTTGTCGTAGAGCGGCCAGCGCCCCGATCGAGGCGCCTCACTGGATCAGGCCGTTCTTCAGCGCGTAGTAGGTCAGATCGCTGTTCGACTCGAGCTTCATCTTCTCCATCACCCGGGTGCGGTACGTGCTCACCGTCTTGACGCTCAACGACATGCTGTTGGCCATGTGGCCGATCGTCTCGCCCTTGGCGAGGCGCAGGAACACCTGGAACTCGCGCTCGGAGAGCTGCTCGTGAGGGGGCTTGTCGCCGCCGCCGCCCAACCCGTCGGCGAGCAGCTCGGCGACGCCGGCGGTGATGTACTTGCGGCCGCGGTAGACGGTCCGGATCGCCTTGACGATCTCCTCGGGGTCGCAGTCCTTGTTGAGGTAGCCGCTCGCACCTTGTCGCAGCAGGGTCGTCGCGTAGTGTTCCTCGGGGAAACCGGACAGAATCAGCACCGGCAGGTCGGGCGCGCGCGCCTTGATCGCCGCGAGCGCGTCGACCCCGCTCTGGTCGGGCATCGACAGGTCCATGACGAGGACGTCGACCTGGCCCTTCCTGACGATGTCGACCGCTTCGCGTCCGTTCGAAGCCTCCGCGACGACCTGCAGGTCGACCTGCTCGGAGAAGAATTGCTTCAGGCCGGCGCGAACGATGGCGTGGTCGTCGATGATGGCGATTCGGATCATGGCGATGGCACTCGGCAGTGGCGCGGACTTGACGCGGTAATGCAAGTTTAGGTGCACGGACAAGAAGATGAGTTTCCTTTCGCGTTTCCGCGGCCCGGTGATCGCCTTTCCGCTGGCGGCGCTGGCGGCGTTGGCCATGCTGGCCATCAGCGAGGCGTCGTACCAGGACGCGACCTCCTCGCTCGACCGGCTCGGCGAGCGCGCCACGGCGCGCGGCAAGCTCAACGACCTCGTCAAGTCGGTGCTCGACGCCGAGACCGGCGAGCGCGGCTACCTGCTGACCGAGCGGCACGAGTACCTCCGCCCGTACGAGCAGGCGCTGGGCGAGTCGCACTCGCTCCTGGCCTGGCTGAACGCCTACTACGGGAAGGATCCACACGCCGCGCCGACGATGGCCGAGCTCGCCAAGGAAACCGAGGCCAAGCTGAGCGAGCTGGCGACGACCATCGACATGCACGACCGAGGCGTCGGGGGGAGCTGGCGCGACCTCGTCCTCTCCGACATCGGCCGCGAGAAGATGGAGCGCCTGCGCACCCTCGGTGAGCGGCTGCTCCGGTTCGAGGACGAGCAAGTCGAGGTCGGACGGCGCAGCGTCTACCAGACGCTTTGGCTGAACCGGATCGGCGTCTCGGCAATGGCCGCGGTGAGCCTGCTCGCGCTCTTCATGTACCTGCGCCAGACCGCCACCCTCGACCGCGCGCTCGCCGCCGAGGCGCAGCGCATGGCCGGCGAGCGCGACCGGCTCGAGCAGGAAGTGGCCGCGCGCACGGCGCAGCTGCGCGAGCTCGCCCAACACCTGCAGACGATCCGCGAGGATGAGCGCAGCCGCCTCGCGCGCGAGCTGCACGACGAGCTCGGCGCCCTCCTGACGGCGGCCAAGCTCGACGTCGCGCGCCTCAAGTCGCGCCTGGGCGCGAGCGCGGCCGCCGATGCCGTCGAGCGACTCGCCCACCTCAACGAGGCGCTGAACGGCGGCATCGCGCTCAAGCGCCGGATCATCGAGGACCTGCGCCCGTCGTCGCTCAACAACCTAGGCCTGGTCGCCGCGCTCGAGATCCTGCTGCGCGAGTTCGCCGCGCGCAGCGAGGTCAAGGTGGTCGACCAGCTCGCCCCGGTCGACGTCAGCCCGGCCGCCCAGCTGACGATCTACCGCCTCGTCCAGGAGGCGCTCACCAACATCGTCAAGTACGCGAAGGCGAGCGAGGTCGTCGTCAGCCTGCAGCCGTCGAGCGCCGGCGGCGCCGTCGTCGCGGTGCGCGACAACGGAGTCGGGTTCGATCCCCAGGAGCCGCGCCTGGCGCGCCATGGGCTGATCGGCATGCGTTACCGCGTCGAATCCGACGGCGGAACGATGCGGCTCGAGTCGAGCCCCGGCCAGGGGACGCTGATCGAGGCGACCTTGCCGCCTGCCTCCGCACACCCCGAGCCGGACGACGGGGTGGACGCGGCGCCGGCGACGGCCGAAGCCTGATCTATAAGCTGTCGCGCTGTCGGTCGCGTCCTACCGAGGCCGGGTGGGTCACCCCACACAGCCGCGCGCGCAGGACCTATGCTTGCACTGCGGCACCGCACGCACACTGATGCCCTGTCGTCTCTTCCGGCCTGCGGGCACGAGAAGCGCAATCCGCCACCCACCAGCAAAGGAAACTCGATGAACACGATCGGCAACACCCCGGCCGGCATGCCCCAGGCACAGCAAGGTCAGGACATCGGCGACGACGCGGCCAACGCGGCGCAAGGCGCGATCCGTTCGACGCAGCGCGCCGCCGACCAGGCGTTCAATCGCCTGTCCGAAAAGGTCGACCAGGTCCGCGACAAGGCGGGACCGGTGCTGAACAAGGTCACGTCGCAGGCGGAAGCGGCGGCGCGACGCGGCATGGAGGCCGTGCGCGACACGTCGCAGCAACTGCGCGAGCGCGCCGCGCAGGCTCAAGACATGACGGTCGCCTACGTCAAGGACGAGCCGATCAAGGCGATGCTCATCGCCGCCGCGACCGGCGCCATCCTGATGGGGCTGATCACCATGCTCGGCCGCTCGCGCGACTGAGCCGCAGCGCGAAGCCGGACGTGACACCATGATCCACCCCCTGCTGCGCCTGGCCGCGACCCAGCCCCACCTCCTCGGCAACCACGTCGAGGCTTACGCCGCGCTCGTCGGCGAGGAGGTGAGCAAGGTCTCGACGTCGCTGCTGACCCGGGTCGGCCTCTACCTCGGCGCGGCGTTCTTGTTCGTGGTCGGCCTCGTCCTGGTCGGCGTCGCGCTCATGTTGCGCGCGACCGTGCCGGCAAGCGACTACGCCGCCGGCTGGGCGCTCTTCGTCGTCCCCCTGACGCCGTTCGTCATCGGCGCGATCTGCATCGTCGTCGCCCGCGTCAAGCCGACCGAGAAACCGTTCGACACCGTCAAGAAGCAGCTCAATGCCGACATGGCGATGCTGCGCGAGGTGAGTGCGTCGTGAGCACCGTGGTGTCTCCGCCGCTGGAGAGCAGCCACGACGAGAGTCCCCCGCCGCGCCCCGCCGGCGCGGCGCCAGCGGGCGCCGCCCCCGTCGCCGCCGAGACCCGGCTGGCAAGCGACGCTGCCCGCGAGGCCCAAAAGGTCAAGGACGCCTTGAACGAAGTCCCCGCGAGCGACCGCCTGGCCGCGTCGCGCGCCGCGCTGCGCGGCGCGATGATGGACATCGCGCACCCGCCGAAGCGCGCCTCGGCGCTCGCCGACGGGCTCGGCAAGATCGGCATCGACAAGATCGTCGATCGGCTGCTCGAGCGTCTGCGCCAGATTCCCGGCGCGTCGCTCCTCCTCGAGACGCTCGACGACTGGTGGCAGCAGCACCCGCTGCGGACCGCAGGCATCTTCGCCGAGGACGCTTCGCGAAAGATCGTCCAGCCGATCGCCGACCGCAATCCGCTCGGTCTGATCCTCGGCGCACTAGGCGTGGGCGCGCTCCTCATGCTCGCCAAGCCGTGGCGCTGGCTGCTGCGGCCCGCCCTCCTCATCGGTCTCCTGCCGCAACTGGCGAACTACGCCCTGCGGCGCATTCCGACCGAGGCGTGGTCCGGGTTGCTGAGCGCGGTCAGCCGGTCGCCGCGCAGGTCCCGTCGCGCGCGCGCTCGGTCGACGACCCCGCCCACGTCGGCGGCACCGGTCGCAAGCGCTTCGACAGCATCGACAGGCGCAATGCAGGCATCCGGATTGCCGTAGCGACTTCATCGGTTACCTCCCAACGGCCCCTTGTCGACCCGCCTCCGCGCGGCCATCGACCGGTCTCCCCCCGCGGGGTCTTTCAAAAACGCGCCCCGGCGCGTTTTTTTTTGGTCGTCGGCTACGCCGCTTGCCGCACATGTCCTACAGGCTTCCACGCGCGGCTCCGATGCCATTCGCGCCCACGCCTGCCTAGAGTCGCTTGCAAACGCAAGAGAGCGTGCGCCGATCCCGCGGCGCGGCTCGAACCGGAGACTCTCATGTTGAAGTGGGCCATCATCTTCGCGGTCATCGCGCTGATCGCAGGCATGTTCGGATTTACCGGTGTTGCCGCCGGCGCCGCGGGGATCGCCAAGATCCTGTTCGTGGTGTTCCTCGTCCTGTTCGTCGCCGTGCTGCTGTTCGCGCTGCTCGGCGCCAAGACGGTGTCGGACAAATGAGCGGCGCGACCGAACGGCTGCAACTCGACGAGCGCGCGCTCGAAGCGGCCAAGCGCAGCCTCGAGAACGGTGCCGTGACGCCGAGTTACGGGCCTTGGCGCGAGGACATCATCGAGCTGCTCAACGACGCGCTCGCGACCGAGATCATCTGCACGCTGCGCTACAAGCGGCACTACTTCACCGCCAAGGGACTGGCCTCGCCGAAGATCGCCGAGGAGTTTCTCGTCCACGCGAACGAGGAGACCGCGCACGGCGACATGATCGCCGAGCGCATCGTCCAGCTCGGCGGCGAGCCCGACTTCGCGCCGACGACGCTCGTCGAGCGCAGTCACGCCGACTACGACGCGTCGCTCGATCTGCAGTCGATGATCCGCGCCAACCTGGTCGCCGAGCGCGTCGCGATCGAGGCCTACTCGCAGATGATCCGGCTGATCGGCGACAAGGACTCGACGACGCGCCGCATGCTCGAATCGATTCTCAGCCAGGAGCAGGAACACGCCGATGAGCTGAGCGATTGGCTGACCGACTGAGTCTGGCCAGGAGTCTTTTCGAGGGCACGGCTCCGCCCACCCACCAGAAGAGGACAGACGAAATGAACATCCGTACCAGCATCGCCACCCTCGTCGCCGCTTCGGCACTCGCGCTGACCTCGGGTTGCGCCGTGATGCGCGGCCAGGAGTCTGCCGGCGCCTACGTCGACGACGCCTCGATCACCTCGAGCGTCAAGGCCAAGATGGTCGAGGACAACACGGTCGACGCCTCGGCAATTACGGTCGAGACGCTGAACGGCACCGTCATGCTCTCCGGCTTCGCCAAGGATGCGACCGAGAAGCGCAATGCCGAGAACATCGCGATGAAGACCAAGGGCGTGAAGTCGGTGCAAAACAACCTCACCGTCCGACCCTGACCGACGCCGGCGCCGCCGCGCCGGCCTCTTCTTCAGCGCCGCTCGTCGAGCGCCGGACACGCCGGCGTCTCGCCGCGTTGCGCGCCGGAGATAGCCTGGGCAACCGCATCGGCAAGGCGGGACAGCGCGCGCCGATGCGCGTCGGCGAGGCCCGTCATCCCGGGCGCCGCCGGCTCGCGCCATAGCCATTCGCAGCGCGACGCGGCGCGCGCGCCGACGCCGCCAGTGATCGTCCACGATCCCTCGATGCGCGCTTCGCGGCCGGGCAGCGAATCGAAACGACGCACGTCGATCGCGATCCGCCACGGCGGCGCCGCAGGCGCAGGCACGGTGCGCGCATCGACCATGCCATGGCTCACGATGAGCTCCTCGAGCAGCGCCTCGCGGAGTTCGTCGCGCAAGGAGCTCGCCCAGCGCTCCTCTTCGAGCACAGCGACCGTATCGTCGGCGAGCCGGACCACCCACTGCGGCTGATCGACCTGCGCGGGCACGCGGATCGGTTCGAGGATGACCGCAGTCGCCCCCGACGGCGCCGAAGCCGCGCTGGCAGGGCGAGCGGAGACCTCGCCCGGCATGAGCGTATGGAAGTGCGTCGGCGTCATCGTGCTGCAGGCGCCCAGCGCGAACGCGCACAGCGCGACCGCGCGGTACGACAGCGCGTGCGTGACGCTCGGGGCGGATATCGGTCGTGAGCGCATGGCGATCGGCGGCGATGAATGGCTAGCGTTGCGGCACGGCCGCGTCGGCGGGCTTGCCGCGCAGCAGCGCCTCCGGATGCTGCTGCAGGTAATCGGAGAGCACGCGCAACGCGCGCGACGTCCGCTGCAGTTCTTCCAGGGTGTCTGCCAGGCTCCGCTGCACCGGCGCGTTCGGATCGGTGAGGTTGCGATCGAGGTTCTCGAACGTGGCCTGCGCCCGCTGCAGCGTGCGCTGGACTTCGGCCAACGACTTCTGCGCATCGGGCGAGAGCTGGTCGATCGCCGTGCTCGCGCTCGCCAGCGTCTTGCGCAGGTCGCGCCCGATCTCGTCGAACGGGATCTTGCTCACTTTGGCGACGATCTCGGCGATCTGCGGCTGCAGCTCGCTCAACGTTCCCGGCGCGGTCGGCATCTGAACCGCACCATCGTCGCCGACCGGCGCATCGCGCGCCGGGCCGGGGATGAAGTCGAGCGCCACATAGACCTGCCCGGTGAGCAGGTTGCCGGTGCGCAGCTGGGCGCGCATTCCGGCGGCTGCCAGCTTCTGCAGGACCGCAGCATCGCTCGCTCCCCCGACGTCTTTCAGCAGCGCGGTGCGGACCGGCCCGAGTCGAAGCGGATAGATCTCCGCCGTGACCTCCGCCGGGAAGCGCTTGCGCTTGGCGTCGTACTCCAGCGCGATGTGGCGGACGCGACCGATCTCGACCCCGAGCAGGTCGATCGCCGCGCCCGGCGCGAGGCCGCGCACCGACTGATCGAAGATCATCTTTATCGGTATCGCAATGCCGTCCGGCGGCGTGACTGCGGAGCGGCGGTCAGTGAACAGCGTGAACACCGTGTTCGCGGGCGCCGGCGGCCCGCGCGCTTCGTCCACAGGCGGCTCGAACGCGATCCCGCCGGCGAGCACCGACGTGAGCGTCTGCGTGTTGATGGTCAGCCCGCTCGCGTTGAGCGTCACGTCGATTCCGCTCGCGTTCCAGAACCGGCTGTTGAGCGTCACCAGCGTGTCGTATGGCGCCTCGACGAAGATGTTGAGCGAGAGCTCGTCGCGCGCCGCGTCGAGCGTGTAGCCGACGACACGGCCGACCGGCGTTCGCTTGTGAAAGACCGGCGAGCCCACATCGAGAGAGCCGAGGTCCGACGCGCGCAACACGAAGATCGCTCCCGGCTCGCCGCGCAACACCAAGGGCGGTGCCTCGAGCCCGACGAACTCGCTGCGCGACTTGGTCGAGACGCCCGCGTCGGTGCCGATGTAAGCGCCCGAGAGCAACGTGCCGAGTCCGCTCACCCCACCCGCGCCGATGCGCGGCTTGACGACCCAAAAGCTCGTGTCGTCGACCGCGAAGCGCGCTGCCGAGGGGTCGAGCTGGACGACGACGCCGACGCGCTCGCGGTCCTCGCGAAGGCCGACGGAGACGACCTTGCCGATCACCACCTCCTTGTAGCGAACCTCGGTCTTGCCCGCCTCGACTGCATCGGCCGACTTGAACTCGATCTCGATGCGCGGGCCGGTGAGGTAGACGCTGCGCACCAGCATCGAGGCGGCGATCCCGATCGCCACCGCGGGGACGAGCCAGACGAGCGAGATGTTCCAGCGCCGCGCGCGAACGATGCGTGGCTGCGGCAGGGCCTCGCCGGCCGCGGGAGCGTCGCCCGGCGCAGGCGCAGCCGGCGCTTGCGGCGCGTCGCCGACGTCAGGCGCTTCGGCCATCGGCAGGGGCGTCGCGCCAGATCATCTTGGGGTCGAACGACCAGGTCGCGACCATCGTCAGGACGACGACGGCGGCGAACGAGAGCAGCCCGAAGCCGACATCGACGCTGGCGAGCGGGCCGAAGCGAACCGTCGCCGCCAGCAGAACGACGACGTACACGTCGAGCATCGACCAGTGGCCGACGGTCTCGACCAGACGGTACAGCTTGGCGCGCTCGAGGCGGCGCCAGTCGGGCTTGTGGCGCACCGTCCAGGCGAGCAGCCCGAGCACCGCGATCTTGAGCACCGGCACTGCGATGCTGGCGATGAAGACGATCGCCGCCAGGCCCCACGAGCCGTCGAGCCAGAGCTCGTGGATGCCGCCGAGCAGCGTGTGCTCGTCACGCTGCAGCGCCGACGTCGTCACCATCACCGGCAGCGCGTTGGCCGGGATGTAGAGGACGGCCGCGGCGACGACGCAGGCCCAGGTGCGCTGCACCGCATGCGGCTTGGCGAAGTGGAGCGCCTGGCCGCAGCGCGGGCATTCCAGGACGACGCGCGGATCCTCGCGCGGCGCGGCTGCCGAGACCAGGCCGCAGCTCTCGCAGCCGAGGAGGTGCCGCTCGGCTTCGGCGCGCTGGTTCATTGCACCTGCCACCAGAACTGCTTCAGCCCCGCCGACTCGATCGACGCGAACAGGATGGTGAGCGCGCCGAGCGCGAGCAGGCCCACGCCGGGCGACGCGTCGGCGAGGCCCGCGAGGCGTACGAGCGAAAGCAGGACACCGACCGTGAACACCTCGACCATGCTCCAGCGCGCCGCCTGGTGCAGCGCGCGGACGCACCAGGCGAACCCCGGGGGCTTGATTCCGAGCGAGAGCGGAAACAGCACGTAGAGCCTGAGCAGGATGAACGCGGCAGGGGCGAGCAGCGCGGTGAGGCCGGCGACGAGCGCGATGATCTGCTCGCCGTCGTTCCACGCCCTGATCACGGCGTCGGGCAGGGTCGCGACCTCCGCCCCGCCGCGCAAGCTGAGCGACAGCAGCGGCGCGTTGATCGCGACGAGGTAGGCGGCGGCGGCGGCGACGGTGAGCGCGAGCACGCCGTCGATCGAAAGCCGATGCGATCGCCCGATCACCGCATCGCAGCGCACGCATCGGGCGACGGCGCCGCTGCCGAGCGGCGGCATCCGGTGCGCCAACCCGCATTCGTCGCAGACGACCAGGGACTCTTCCACCCGACCCATTCAGCTTGTCACCCGGAGCGGCGACGCGTCGACGCGCCGCCGGAGCCTCGGCCCGGCGGCGATTATCACGGCGGCGCCAGTGTGCCGACGTGCCGTGTATCGGAGAGCGTCAGTTGCCGATGCGAGCGAGCAACGCCGACCCGCGCGCGCCGCTCTGCTCCACCGCGGCGACCGCGGGCGCTACCCGGCCTGCGGCGAGCCGCTGCCGCGCGGCGCGTTCGACCGCGCCGCTCACGATCGAATAGAAGCTCGCGAGCAGAACGAGGGCGAGCAGCGCGCAACCGCCGACCAGGCCGTTGCGCAGCACGAGCGCGCGCCGCTCACTCATCGCGCGCGCCATCCTGGCGCCGGCTGCTCGCGTTCGTCCGCAGCGGCGGCTTGGGTGGCCCGACGCCGGTCGGGGAAGCGATGAAGAACCAGCGGACGAAGCGGCCCCGGCGTTCGGAGATCATCGCGCGGGCCCTTTTTTCCATGGCGACACCGTACCGCGCGCGCGCATTGCGATCAGCCGGGCGACGGCGCTCCGATGCGTCGGACGCTGCCTACAGCCCCTCAACGACAAGCGTTTCCTTC
>DASXXO010000032.1:0-4121 GCA_036503045.1 Caldimonas sp.
CGAATCGCGCTGCAGCTCGGCGAGCAGGGAGCGGTCTTTGTCGTCGAGAACGTACATCTTTTGCGATCGGATCTGCGAGAAGGATATTCTGCCAACCGCGCCGCCTGAGGTGCAAAGAGAAGCACATTCTCGCCGAACTCAGCTAGATTGCACCTTTCGATGATCCCGCAGGAGGGCTGCCATGCCTGCCTCGCTCGCCCGTCCCGACTACGCGCTCGCCGACAACCTCGGCGCGCGCGCCGGCACCGTCTTCCTCACCGGCACCCAGGCGCTGATCCGTCTCGCGCTGATGCAGCGCGCGCGTGACGCCGCCGCCGGCCTCGCGACGCGGGGCTTTCTCAGCGGCTACCGCGGCTCGCCGCTCGGCATGGTCGACCTGCAGGCGTGGAAGGCCGCCAAGCTGCTCGACGCCGCCGGCGTGAAGTTCCTGCCCGCGATCAACGAGGAGCTCGCCGCGACCGCGGTGCTCGGCACGCAGCGCGTCGAGTCCGACGCCGAGCGCACCGCCGAAGGCGTCTTCGCGATGTGGTACGGCAAGGGGCCGGGGGTCGACCGCGCCGGCGACGCGCTCAAGCATGGCAACGCGTACGGCGCGTCGCCGCATGGCGGCGTGCTCGTCGTCGCCGGCGACGACCACGGCTGCGTCTCCTCGTCGATGCCGCACCAGAGCGACCTGACGATGCAGTCGTGGCACATGCCGGTGCTCGCGCCGGCCAACGTCGCCGAGTACCTTGAGTTCGGCCTCTACGGCTGGGCGCTGTCGCGCTTCTCGGGCAACTGGGTTGGCTTCACCGCGCTCTCTGAAGTGGTCGAGAGCGGATCGACGGTCGACCTCGACGAGACCAACGCGCGCGTCGCCTTGTGGAAGGACCGCGACGAAGTCGCGCGCGCGACCGGCTTCGTCGCTCCGCCCGACGGCCTGCACTACCGCTGGCCCGACCTGCCATCGCTGAAGATCGAAGCGCGCCTGCACGCCAAGCTCGACGCCGTGCGCGCGTTCGCGAGAGTCAACGCGATCGACCGCGACGTCGTCACGGCAAAGCGCGCGTCGGTCGGCATCGTCACTTGCGGCAAGGCGCACTTCGACCTGCTCGAGGTGTTCCGCCGGCTCGACATCCCGCTTGCCGCGCTCGCCGAAGCGGGCGTCCGCATCTACAAGGTCGGCCTCGCGTATCCCATCGAGCCGACCAGGCTCGACGCGTTCGCCGAAGGGCTCGACGAGATCCTCGTCGTCGAGGAGAAGGCGGGGCTTGTCGAGCAGCAGCTGCGCGACCTCTTCTACAACCGCGCGATGCGGCCGAAGGTCGTCGGCAAGCGCGACGCCGAAGCTCGGCCGCTCGTGTCCGAGCTCGGCGAGCTGCGGCCGTCGCGCCTGATCGAGATCGTCGCGCGCTGGCTTGCCGAGCGCTTCGCGGGCCTCGACCGGCGCCATCTGGTGCGCGACTTCACCGTCCCCGAGCTGCTCTCGAACGACGGCGACGCGGTCAAGCGCGTGCCCTATTTTTGCGCCGGCTGCCCGCACAACACGTCGACCCGGGTTCCCGAGGGCTCGCGCGCTCAGGCCGGAATCGGTTGCCACTTCATGGCGTCGTGGATGGATCGCGACACCGAAGGGCTGATCCAGATGGGCGGCGAAGGCGTCGACTGGGTGTCGCACGCAATGTTCACCAAGGTTCCGCACGTGTTCCAGAACCTCGGCGACGGCACCTACTACCACTCGGGCTACCTCGCGATCCGCCAGGCGATTGCGGCGAAGACCAACGTCACCTACAAGATCTTGTTCAACGACGCTGTCGCGATGACCGGCGGCCAGCCGGTCGACGGGCCGATCACGGTCGATGCGATCGCGCGCCAGGTCGAGGCCGAAGGTGCGACCAAGGTCGTCGTGGTCTCCGACGACATCGCGAAGTACGACCGGATCCGCGCGAAGTTCCCGGCCGGCACCGAATTCCACGACCGCGCCGAGCTCGACGCCGTCCAGCGGCGGCTGCGCGGGATGGCGGGCGTGACGATCCTGATCTACGAGCAGACCTGCGCCGCCGAGAAGCGCCGGCGCAGGAAGAAGGGCGAGCTCGTCGATCCGGCGCGGCGCCTCTTCATCAACGAGCGCGTGTGCGAAGGCTGCGGCGACTGCTCGGTGCAGTCGAACTGCGTCGCCGTTCTGCCGCTCGCGACCGAGCTCGGCAGAAAGCGAGCGATCGATCAGTCGAGCTGCAACAAGGACTACTCGTGCGCGAAGGGCTTTTGCCCGAGCTTCGTCGGTGTCGTCGGCGGCCGGCTGAGGAAGCGTCCCGGCGCGCTCGCCGGCGCGGCCGCGGAGCGCTTCGCCGCGCTCGTCGACAAGCTGCCGCGGCCCGCGCCGCACGCCTGGACCGGGCCGTACGACCTGCTCGTCACCGGCGTCGGCGGAACTGGCGTCGTCACGGTCGGCGCGCTGATCGCGATGGCAGCGCATCTCGAGGCGCACTCGGCGAGCGTGCTCGACTTCATGGGCTTTGCGCAAAAGGGCGGCTCGGTGCTCTCGTTCGTCCGCCTCGCCAGGGACAAGGCGGCGCTCAACCAGGTGCGCATCGACGCGCAGCAGGCCGACGCCGTGCTCGCCTGCGACGTCGTTGTCGCCGCGTCGGCCGATGCCCTGCAGACTGTGCGGCGCGGCCGCACGCGCGTGCTCGCGAACCGGCACGAGATTCCGGTCGCCGAGTCGATCTCGAATCCCGACGCCGACCTGCGCATCGACGCGCTGCTCGACAAGATCGCGTTTGCGGCGGGGGCCGAGCGCGTCGAGACGATGGACGCCCAGCGTCTCGCCCAGGACTTCGTCGGCGACACGATCGTCGCCAACATCGTCGCGATGGGCTACGCCTGGCAGCGCGGCCTCGTTCCGGTCGGTCTCGCGGCGATGCTGCGCGCGATCGAGCTGAACGGCGTCGCGGTCGATGCCAACAAGGCGGCGTTCTCGCTCGGCCGGCTCGCCGCCGCCGATCCGGCCGCTGCGCGCGAGCTGCTGCACGAGCCCGATCCGGCGCGCGCGCACGCCGAGACCCTCGACGAGCTGATCGATCGCTCGGCGCGCTTCCTGACCGCCTACCAGAACTCTGCCTACGCTGCTCGCTATCGCCGCAAGGTCGAGCTCGTGCGCGCGCGAGAAAGTGCGCTCGTCGACGCCGGCGCGGCGCTGCCGCTGACGCGCGCGGTCGCCGAGCAGCTGGCAAAGCTCATGGCCTACAAGGACGAGTACGAGGTCGGCCGCCTCTACAGCGACGGCGAGTTCGCGAAGCAGCTCGCGGAGCAGTTCGAGGGCGACCTGCGACTCGAGTTCTACATGGCGCCGCCGGCGCTCGTGAAGCCGAAGGGCGCGGGCGTGAAGGCGCCGCGCAAGGTCCGCTTCGGCCCCTGGATGGCGCCCGTCCTCAAGCTCCTCGCGCGCGGCAAGGCCTTGCGCGGCAGCCCGCTCGATCTGTTCGGCCGCACCGAGGAGCGCCGTCTCGAGCGGCGCCTGATCGCCGATTACGAACAGCGCATCGACGAGCTGCTCGCCGGGCTCGCGCCCGAAAAGCACGCGCTCGCCGTCGCGATCGCGCAGGTGCCGGCACAGATCCGCGGCTATGGCCACGTCAAGCTCGCGAGCCTGGCGATCGCGCGCGCGCGAGAGAGCGAGCTGCTGAACCGTTTTGATCCCGAGCGCTATCCGCGCCCGACCGGAGCCGCGGTCGCCGGGCAGTTCCGCGGCATCCCGGTCACGTCGCGCTGAATCCGCGCCGCCGCCGCGGCACCGCAACGGCGCGCCGCGGCGTCAGACCGGCGCCGGCAGGTACTTGTTCAGCTTGGCGAGGAGCGCCTCGCGCGTGAAAGGCTTGACGACGAAGTCAGCGGCGCCGGCGTGCACGCTGCGCACCAGCGTGTCGACCCGGGCCTCGCCAGTCAGCATGACGACCGGGATCGACGAGATGCCGCGCGTCGACTTGATCTGCTCGGTGAGCGCGAGCCCGTCGCTGCCGGGCAGCCCGATGTCCATCAGGACGAGGTCCGGGGCGAGCGCCTCGATGCGCTCGAGGGCGGTGCTGCCGTCGGTCTCGAAGACCAGGTCGACATCCTCGGGCGCGAGCATCGCGGCGACGAGG
>DASXXO010000033.1:0-3310 GCA_036503045.1 Caldimonas sp.
AAGAACCCGCTCGACCGGCTGCTCGACAAGGGCTACGCGGCGAGGATCCGCGCCGCCATCGACCCGCAGAAGGCGGCGATCTCGAAGGACCTGAAGCCGGGCGTCGCGCCGCACGAGGGCAGCAACACGACGCACTACTCGATCGTCGATTCCAAGGGCAACGCGGTGGCGGTTACCTACTCGCTTAACGACTGGTTCGGCGCCAAGGTCACGGCGCCCGGCACCGGCGTGCTGCTCAACGACACGATGGACGACTTCACCGCCAAGCTCGGCGTGCCCAACATCTACGGGCTCGTGCAGGGCGAGGCGAATTCGATCGCTCCGGGCAAGACTCCGCTGTCGTCGATGAGCCCGACCATCGTGACGCAGAACGGCCAGCCGGTGATGGTGGTGGGCACTCCCGGCGGCAGCCGCATCATCACGGCGGTGCTCGAGACGATCATGAACGTGATCGACTACGGCATGAACGTGCAGGAGGCGATCGACGCGCCGCGCTTCCACCAGCAGTGGCTGCCGAACACGACCAACCTCGAACGCTTCGCGATCAGTCCCGACACGCAGCGCATCCTCGAGGGCATGGGCCACGTTTTCGCGGGGCCGCAACCGGCCAACCACGTCGTCGCCATCCTGGTCGGCGCACCGACGCTCGGCGGCAAGCCGGTCGGCAAGAACCGCTTCTACGGCGCCAACGACCCGCGCCGCAACAGCGGTCTTGCGCTCGGCTACTAGCGGTCGAGGCCGCCGTCGACGCGCCGGTCGCCAGCCACTGACCGGCGGCCAGCGCGCGCCGCCGCGGCGCTAGGACGACTGCTTCGCCGCCGACGTGCGCGCCGTCTTGCGTGCGCCGGGCGTGCGTCCGGTCGACTGGCGCGCGCTCGTCGTGCGCGAGGCCGTCTTCTTGGCGCCGGTCGCGCGCGCAGCGGCCTTGCGCGCGCCGGCCTTCTTGGCCGCGCCGTTCTTGGCCGGCGGGACCTTGCCGCCTTCGCGACGCGCCTCCGCGAGGCCGATTGCGATCGCCTGCTTCCGGCTCGTCACTTTCTTGCCGGAGCCGCCGCTCTTCAGCGTGCCGTGCTTGCGCTCGTGCATCGCCTTCTCGACCTTGTCCGACGCCTTGTTGCCATACGTTGCCATGGTGCGGTCCTCGTTTCTTGGTTGAACGTGGTCATGCTGCCTAGCAGTCGACGTGCCCGCGAGCTTTGTGGTGAAGCTGGCGACGCTGCGGATGGGGCGTCAGAACAAGTGCGCAGCCAACCACGTGAAGCCGGTGAACGCCGACCACACGGGCGCGCCGTCGCGCAGGCTCCGCGCGGCGCCGGCGTCGGCGACGAAGCGACGCGAGACGCTGTAGCTCGCCGCGACGAGCAGCTGGCGCGTGTCGTCGACGCCGCCGCGATGCGTCCCCGAGAGCTCGGCGACGACGCTCCAGCCCGCGCCGAGCGAGCGCGACAAGGCGCCGGCCCAGAGCAGCTGGCTGCGCGAGGTCTCTGTCTCGGGCGCACCGAGGCGCGTCGCGGCGAGATTGAGATCGCTGTGCCAGGCTCCGAAGTCGGCGCTGTGGATTGCGGTGACGCTCCAGTCGGCCTTGCCGCTGCCGCTCGCGAGCCCGTGGCGCGCCGTCGGCATGGTGACGCCGGTCTCGAGTCCGAACGCGCTGTCGTCGTCGATCGCGAAGCGGCGCTTGAGCACGACGCTCGTGTCGCCGACCCCGCTCTCGCTCTCGGCTTCGTCGTGGCGGTGCGCCCAGCCGTCGAGGCCGAGGCGAACGCCCCAGTCGGGCGTGAAGGCGAGCTTGAACGTCAGCGGCGCGCTGTCGCGCCGCGCCACGGCGCTCTCGTGGTCGTGCAGGAGGCCGGCCTCGATCTCGAGCCAGCCCGGCGCCGACAGCGCCGCGGGCGTCGAGACACTCGGCCGGTAGGGCGTGGCCGCGGGCCCTTCGTCGTCGGCTGCGGCTTGCGCGGGCCGGAGCGCCGCGACGGCGAGCGCGACGGCTGCGCAGCGCGAGAAGTTGCGAAGTGGCGCGCGCCCGGACGCGCGATTGCGATGGTGCATCGTGGTCGCTCCGCCTCCGCTGCGAGGCGGGCCGACCTTACCCGATCTCGAGCGTCGTCTTCATCGCCGCGAGGCCCTGCTCGATCATGGCGGCGACCTGTGGCGCGTGCTCGTCGGGGAGGAAGTCGGCGATCCAGACGATGCGGCACGCCGCGTCGCCCGCGGCGAACGCTTGCGCGCTCGCGTTGTGGTGGCTGAGGCGCCCGCCGACGACGGCCCAGGCGACGCGCCGCCGCTCGGGATCGACGTCGACGATCAGCTCGCGCGCGACCATCCCGTTGGCGAAGGTGACCACGCGCGCTCCCGCCTCGAGGCGGCAGTCGGTGACGAAGCCGCGCACCAGCCGCGTATGCAGCGCGCCGACGTCGGCGAGCGCGTCCCAGACGGCGGCAGCCGGCCGCCCGACGACGATTTCCCGATGCACCGAAGCCATGAGCGCGCTCCCGCCGAGTTCGTTGCGATGGGCTCGAGGGTAGCGCCGATGGAGCTCCCTGGCCGGTCGCTTCCGGACATCTTCCACCGGCGGCGCAGCCCGTAGACTCGCGCCGTGCCCGCCGACCCCGCGCTCGCCGAAGACTTCGACCTGAAGCGACTTCCGAACGCGTTTTACGACGATCCCTATCCGACCTACCAGGCGCTTCGCGAGCACGCTCCGGTCCAGCGCATGGCCGACGGCAGCGTCTTCCTCAGCCGCTACGCGGACGTCGTCGCCGTCTACAAGGACGCAGCGACCTTCAGCTCCGACAAGCACGAGGAATTCGCGCCCAAGTACGGCGAGTCGCCGCTCTACGAGCACCACACGACGAGCCTCGTCTTCAACGACCCGCCGCTGCACACGCGGGTGCGCCGCCTGATCGCCGGCGCGCTCACGCCGCGTCACATCGCGGCGATGGAAGAGCGGCTCGTCGATCGCGTCGACCACCTGCTCGATGCGATCGAGGCGCGCGGCAGCGGCGCCGAGATCGACCTGATCGGCGCGTTCGCGAGCGCGATCCCGGTCGAGATCATCGGCAACCTGCTCGACATCCCGGGCGAGGAGCGCGCGCCGCTGCGCGGCTGGTCGCTCGCCATCCTCGGTGCGCTCGAGCCGACCCTGAGCGAAGAGCAGGGCGACGGAGGCAATCGCGCGGTGCGCGAGTTCCTGCTCTACCTCGAAGGTCTGGTCGAGCGGCGCCGCGCCGAGCCGGGCGATCCGGAGGTCGACGTGCTGAGCCGGCTCATCGCCGGCGAGGGCGGCGAGGCGTTGAGCGCGCCCGAGCTG
>DASXXO010000034.1:0-7207 GCA_036503045.1 Caldimonas sp.
GCGATCGCTTCCGCTGCGTTAAATTCCGATCGCAACGGCCAATAGAGGCCGAGACACGCGGGCTCGAGGGGAGCGAGCGCGGCGCGCAGATGGGTCGAGAGGGCTTCGCAGGCGGCAGAGAATGCCGGGGAAGCGACGAAGGCATCGCGCTCCGCGATCAGCCTGGCACGCAGCGCGCGCCGGCGGCCGACGTCGCTGCCCGGCGTCGCAGGCTCGGGCGCAACGTTGACGACCATGGACCAGATGCGGTGACGACAGAGCGGATCGATCCAGTATATGAGCCGACCTTGCGGCGACGCGCTGCTTCGGCGCCCGCGCTCCGGTCGTTCGCGTTGCGCGCGCTCGCCGCGCTCGTCGTCGCCGCGGCGGCGCTGCCGCCCCCGGCCGTCGCGCAGGGCTTCGAGACGACGGTGGTCGACGCGCGCGAGGCGTTCCGCAAGCACGATCGCGTCCGCCTGGCGGCGCTCCAGGCGCAGGCGGCGGCCGAGCGCAATCCGCTCGCGATGTGGGTCGACTACTGGGAACTGACCAACCGCATCGTCGAAGTCCAGCCCGCCGAGTTCGCCGCATTCGCGCAGCGCTGGAGCGGCACCTACGTCGAGGACCGGCTGCGCAACGACTGGCTGCTCGAGCTCGTCCGGCGCCGCGACCGCGAAGACTTCGCCGCCGAGTACCCACGCTTTCGCATGAACGACGACCGCGAGGTCACGTGCTTCGCGCTCGCGAGCGACCAGCTCTCGGGCAAGGAAGTGCGGGACGCCGCGATCGCCGCCTGGATGGCGCAGAAGGACGCCGACGACGGCTGCGCCTTCCTCGCCGCAACGCTCTTCGACGCGAAACTGCTCGCGCCCGCCGACGTCTGGAAGAAGGTGCGCACGAGCATCGACGCGGGCCGGCCGCGCGCCGCGCGCCAGGCCGCGGGCCTGCTGCCCGAAGCCCTCGCGACCGCGGTGGGCGAGATCGTCGACAGCCCCGGGCGCTTCCTCGCCAGGAAGGCGAGGGCTGCGACGCGCGACGACGCCGAGCTGACGACGCTCGCCCTCATCCGCCTTGCCTCGAGCGACAGCGAGTCGACCGCGGCACTCCTCGAGAGCCGCTGGGAGCGCGCGCTGCCCGCCGACCTCGCGTCGTACGCGTGGGCGAGCATCGGGCGCCAGACCGCGATCAAGCTGCAGCCCGGCGCTACCGACCAGTTCCTGCGCGCCGGCCGCGTCCTCGGCAAGAGCGGCAAGGAGATCGCCCTTTCCGACGAGACGCTCGCCTGGAAGGTGCGCGCCGCGCTGCGCGGCGACAACGGGCGGCCGCGCTGGCAGCAGGTCGTGCAGGCGATCAACGGGATGTCGGCAGCCGACCAGAAGGAGGCTTGCTGGGTCTACTGGAAGGCGCACGGCCTGCAGGCGCTCGCGCGCGACTCGCAGGAAGGCGAGAGCCTGCTCGCGACGAGCCGCGAGATGCTCGCGGGCATCTCTTCGCAGCCGAGCTTCTACGGCGCGCTCGCCGCCGAGGAGCTCGGCCAGCCGCAGACGCTGCCGCCGCGGCCGGCGCCGCTCACCGCCGTCGAGCGCGACGTCGCCGCCAGCGACCCGGGTCTGGCCCGCGCGCTGACGCTGGTCGCGATCGGTTTGCGCAACGAGGGCGTACGCGAATGGAACTACTCGATCCGTGGCCTCGGCGAGCGCGAGCTGCTCGCCGCCGCGCAGCTCGCCTGCGAGCGCGAGGTCTGGGACCGCTGCATCAACACGAGCGAGAAGACGCGCGCCGAGATCGACATCGAGCAACGCTTCCCGACGCCGCTGAAGGATGACCTCGCCGCGCGCGCGCGCGAAATCGGTCTCGATCCTGCCTTCGTCTACGGGCTGATCCGCCAGGAGTCGCGCTTCATCGTCGACGCGCGCTCGGGCGTCGGTGCTTCAGGCCTGATGCAGATCATGCCGGCGACGGCGCGGTGGACCGCGAAGAAGATCGGCATGCCGTACACGCCGGCGCTGATCGCCGACCGCGACACCAACCTCAGGCTCGGCAACGCCTACCTGAAGCTCGTTCTCGACGACGCCGGAGGCTCGCAGGCGCTGGCGGCGGCGGCGTACAACGCCGGCCCGGGCCGGCCGCGCAAGTGGCGCGAAGGACCGCCGCTCGATGCCGCGATCTGGGTCGAGAACATCCCGTTCCCGGAAACGCGCGACTACGTCAAGAAGGTACTCTGGAACAGCTGCACCTACGCAGCGTTGCTCGGTAGCAAGGGCACGGGCCTCAGGGCGCGCCTGGGGCGGACGATCGGGCCGCCGGATCCGAACGCGCCGGCCACCGACAAAGACCTGCCCTGAGGGCGCTGGCGCGCCGCTCGGCGAGAATCGGCCGGCGCCGCTCCGGCCGCTTCCCTCTTCGACGCGACGTGCACAACAAGATCCTCGTCCTCGGCGCCACCGGCTTTGTCGGTTCGAGCGTCTGCGAAAAGCTGGTCGAGCGCTCGGGCGGCGGCACCGAAGGCCGGGTTCGCGTGGCGACGCGCCGCGTCGCGCGGGCGCGCCACCTGCAGCTCCTGCCGACCGTCGAGGTCGCGGTCGGCGACGTCCACGACGACGCGACGCTCGATTGGATGCTGCGCGACATCGATGCCGTGATCATCCTGGTCGCGATCCTGCACGGCAGCAACGCGGAGTTCGAGCGGGTCCACGTCGCCCTGCCGCAGTGCATCGCCGATGCGTGCCGGCGCGCCGGTGTGCGCCGACTCGTCCACATCAGCGCGATCGGCGCCGCTGCCGACGCGCCGAGCAAGTATCTGCGCTCGAAGGCGCGCGGCGAGGCGGTGCTGCGCGGCGCCGGCCTCGACCTCACGATCCTGCGTCCATCGGTGATCTTCGGCATGCGCGATCGCTTCCTCAACCTGTTCGCGTCGCTGCAGTCGTTCCTGCCCGTGATGCCGCTCGCCGGCGCGTCGGCGCGCTTCCAGCCGGTCTGGGTCGACGACGTTGCGCTGGCGATCGCGCTCTGCCTCGACGACCCGACGACGATCGGCCAGACGATCGAGTGCGTCGGGCCGCGCGTCTACACGCTCAGGGAGCTCGTCGAGGCGGCCGGCCACTGGTCGGGGTCGCGCCGGCCGGTGCTCGCCCTGCCGAGCTTGCTCGGCCGCCTGCAGGCGCTCGTCATGGAGCTGCTGCCCGGACGCACGCTGATGTCGCGTGACAACCTCGATTCGATGCGGGTCGCGAATGTCGCGAACGGCAAGCTCCCGGGTCTCGAGCGCCTCGGCATCGAGCCGACGCCGCTCGAGTCGATCGCGCCGCGCTACCTCGGCCACGTCGCGGGCGAAAAGCGGCTCGAGGCCTGGCGCGCGCGCGCGCGGCGCGGCTGATTTGCGCCGCGGCGATGCGCGCGCGGCATCGCCGCGTTGCCAAACGCGCATCCGCGGCGCCGCGCTTTCGCCCTAGCATCGTTGTTCCCGCCACCAGGATCCGCGCATGCAGCTCTACATCGGCAACAAGAACTACTCGTCGTGGTCGTTGCGCGCCTGGCTGCTGATGACGCAGATGGCGATTCCCTTCGCCGAGCACCGGCTCAGCCTCTCCTGGGAGGAAGGGTCTCCATTCAAGAAGACGCTCCTCGCCCTCGCCCCGAGCGGCCGTGTGCCCTTGCTGATCGACGACGAGGGCTTTGCGGTCTGGGACTCGCTGGCGATCACCGAGTACCTCGCCGAGCTGCACCCCGAAAAGCCCATCTGGCCGTCGGACCGCCGCCAGCGCGCGCGTGCGCGCAGCCTCTGCGCCGAGATGCACTCGGGATTCCAGGCGCTGCGCAACCGCTGCCCGATGAACATCGAGGCGTCGCTGCCCGAGATCGGCGCCCGCTACGCGACCGAATGGCCCGACGTCGCCGCCGACTTGCGCCGGATCGACGCGATGTGGAGCGAGCAGATCAGCGCCAGCTGCGGCCCGTTCCTGTTCGGCGCGTTCGGCGCCGTCGACGCCTTCTATGCACCGGTGTGCGCGCGCATCCGTACCTACGCCCTGCCGCTCGGTGCCGCCGCATCGGCGTACGTCGAACGCGTCCACACGCTCCCGGCGATGCAGGCGTGGTGCGCCGCCGCCCGCGACGAGCACGAGTTCATCGAGGACGACGAGCCCTACCGCCAGCGGGTCTAGTGGCCGAAAAAAAGCGGGCCGCGAGGCCCGCCTAGATCTGCCCCCGGTCGGCTGCCGGGAACAGGGCTCTCAGCGAGAAGACTTGCGGCGCCGCGCCACGAAGCCCATCGCGCCGAGGCCCGCGAGCAGCATCGCGTAGGTCTCGGGCTCAGGAACCGCAGCGATCGACTCGACCTTGACGGCCATGTCGTTGTAGTCGAAGTCGCCAGTCGTCGCGTCGCCGTCCTCGTACGAGAACAGCCAGTTCGTCGTGGTGCCGTCCTGGAACGCGACGACGCGGTCCGGGCGCGGATCGCTGGCGTTGAGCTGGTCGAGCGAGTAGTAGATCGGCGCCGTCGGCGACGACTGGAAGAAGAACCCGAACGAGCTCGAGTTGATCCGCCCATCGGTGTACGTGCAGCCGCCCGCGACCGCGCAAGTGCCGCCGAGAACTGTCAGCGTATCGCCGAGGATCGTCACGCCCACGGCGCCGCCGACCGTGGCGCTGCCGGGGATCAGGGAGTACGACAGGATGTTCGAGGTGTCGTTGCCGAAGAAGATGCCGAACGATTGGGTGGCCGCGTTCGCGGTGTACTCGGCGACGATCGTCGGAATGGTCGAGGTGAGCCCCGGGGTGGCCGACGTGAAGAGGCCAGGATCGCGCGCCGCAGTGCTCACATTGACTTGGCCGCTACCGAAGAGGTTATCGGCTATCGACTGCAACGGGAGCTCGGTTCCCGGCGCCGGATTGATCACAGGCGCCGTCGGCGAGTTCAACGCGAGCGGCACTGCATACGCGCCTAAGCTGGCGGTCAGGCCTAACAACGAAACGATCGACTTGAGTTTCATCTATAACTCCCCCGGGGTTGAGATCACAACGAGCGCGTGCTCGAAAAAGACTGATCCGACTCTAGGGATCGCGTCGCAACGACGCATCCCGTGGCCCGGGGGTTCGAGCGACCGTCTGTCGATAAGGGGTAACGACTCGTGAGCAGAACGACGTCAGATCGATGAAGCGCTACCTGGTCGGTGGTGCGGTGCGCGACGCCCTGCTGGGATTGCCGGTCGGCGACCGCGATTGGGTCGTCGTCGGCGCCACGCCCGACGAGTTGCGCGCCGCCGGCTTCATCGCTGTCGGCCGCGACTTCCCGGTCTTCGTTGATCCCGAGACGCGCGAGGAGCACGCGCTCGCGCGCACCGAGCGCAAGACCGCTCCCGGCTACCACGGCTTCGAATTCCATGCCGACCCGAGCGTGACGCTCGAAGACGACCTGCTGCGCCGCGACCTGACGATCAACGCGATCGCGCAGGACGAGAGCGGCGCGCTGATCGACCCACACGGCGGGCGGCGCGACCTCGCGGCCAAGGTGCTGCGCCACGTCTCGCCGGCGTTCGCCGAGGATCCGGTGCGCATCCTCCGCCTCGCGCGCTTCGCCGCGCGCTTCGCCGACTTCAGCGTCGCGCCCGAGACCGAGGCGCTGATGCGAACGATCGTCGAGCGCGGCGAGGCCGATGCGCTCGTTCCCGAGCGCGTCTGGCAGGAAGTCTCGCGCGGCCTGATGGAAAGGAAGCCCTCGCGCATGTTCGAGGTGCTGCGCGGCTGCGGCGCGCTCGCGCACGTGCTGCCCGAGGTCGACCGGCTGTTCGGCGTTCCGCAGCGCGCCGACTTCCATCCCGAGGTCGACGCTGGCCTGCACTTGATGATGGTGCTCGACATGGCGGCGCGCCTCGATGCCAAGCTCGCGGTGCGCTACGCCTGCCTCGGCCACGACCTCGGCAAGGGATCGACGCCGGCCGAGGTCCTGCCCCGGCACATCCGCCACGAGGAGCCGAGCGTCCAGATGGTGCGCGCGCTGAGCGAGCGGCTGCGCGTCGACAACGCGTGCCGCGCGCTCGCCGAGGTGGTCGCGCGCGAGCACGGCAACGTGCACCGGAGCGGCGAGTTCGGCGCCGCCGCGCTGGTGCGCCTGCTCGAACGCTGCGACGCGCTGCGTCGCCCCGAGCGCTTCGCCGATCTGCTGCTCGCGTGCGAATGCGACGCGCGCGGCCGGCTCGGCCGCGAAGGTGCGCCCTATCCACCGCGCGAGCGGCTCTGGGCCGCGCTCAGGCTCGCGAGCTCGGTCGACGCGACCGCGGTCGCCGCCGAAGCCGCGGCGCGCGGACTCTCGGGCCCGGCGATCGGCGAAGCGATCCACGCCGCGCGCGTGCTTGCGGTCGAAGCCGGCGCGATCTAGCCGGCAGTGAGGCGCCGCCTACAGGCGGTGGCGTCGGTCGCCGCTCGCGAAGCCGATCGGCGCGAAGCGCGCGCCCTTCGCGAACGCGAGCACCTTGAACAGCTCGCCCATCTCGTGCTCGTGGACGAGCCGGGTCGCCTCGGCGCGCATGCGCAGGTCCGCCGCGGCGAGCATCTCGCCTAGGCCGCAGTCGAGCAGGAAGCTCGCCTGCGACGTGTAGCCGATCACCTCGAGCCCGGCGTCCTGGCCGGCGAGCGCGAGCGCCGTGAAGTCGAGGTGCGCCGTGATGTCCTTGAGGCCGACGTCGACGAGCGGATCGGTGTCGGCGCGGTGCGCGCGGTGGCACATCAGCGTACCGCCCGTGCGCTGCGGGTGGTAGTACTCGTGCTCGGGAAAGCCGTAGTCGATCAGGAAGACCGCACCGCGCCCGAGACGTTCGGCGAGCGTCGCGACGAACGCCCTTGCCTCGACGTGCAGCTCGGTCGTGCTTCCCGGCGGGAGCGCCGTGTCGACCGGCGGCCGTGCGCCCGTCGGCCGGTCGCTCCACGCGAACGACACGCCCGCGCTGCACGCCACGCCGCGCGCGCGCCAGGCGCGGCCGTCCAAATGGATCAGCTCGACCGGCATCGCGTCGAGCACCTCGTTGGCGACGACGACGCCGTCGAACGATTCCGGCAGCGCGTCGAGCCAGCGCACGCGCGACGCGAACGCCCGCGTCGCCTCCTGCTGGCGCTCACGCAGCGGCGCCGACACTTCGACGATCGAATAGCGGCGCACGCGATCGCCGAGCGAACCGAGCAGCTCGGCGGCGAGCGCGCCGCTGCCGGCGCCGAACTCCCAGAGCTCGTCGCT
>DASXXO010000035.1:0-3288 GCA_036503045.1 Caldimonas sp.
CGACGTCCGGACCTCGGTCCAGCGGCCACGCGCCTGCAGCTGCGGATGCGCCCAGACCTCGCGCATCGTGTTCACGCGCGCGTTGGCGATCTGCGCCGCGTCGAGTCGCGCGACCACCTGCTCGGCGCTCATCGTCGCGAAGGTCTCGACGATGATCGCGCGCAGCGCGTCGCGCGCGACGGTGCGCGCGGCGTTCGAGGCAAAGCGAGGATCGGCGGCGAGCTCGGGCCGCTCGAGCACGCGCCGGCAGAGCAGCTGCCACTCGCGCTCGTTCTGCAGGCCGAGCATGACGATGCCGCAGTCGCCGGCCGGAAACGGCCCGTAGGGATAGATGGTCGCGTGCGCCGCGCCGGTGCGCTCGGGCGGCGCGGCGCCGTCGAATGCGTAGTAGAGCGGATAGCTCATCCATTCGACCATGCTCTCGAGCATCGAGATGTCGATGCGCTTGCCTTTGCCGGTGCGGCCGCGCTCGAGCAGCGCGGCGAGGATGTTGCTGTAGGCGTACATGCCGGCCGCGATGTCGGCGATCGAGCAGCCGGCCTTCGCCGGTTCGTCGGCCGTGCCGGTGATCGACAGGAAGCCCGACTCGCTCTGGATCAGCAGGTCGTACGCCTTCTTGTCGCGATACGGCCCGGGGCGCTCGGGATCGTCGCCGTAGCCCGAGATGTCGCAGACGACGAGGCGCGGGTGGCGCTCGTGCAGTGCCTCGAACGACAAGCCCATCCGCGCCGCGGCGCCGGGGGCGAGGTTTTGCACCAGCACGTCGGCGCGTTCGAGCAGGCGTTCGAGGATCGCCGGCGCAGCGGCGTGCTTGAGGTCGAGGCTCAGGCTCTCCTTGGCGCGGTTGGTCCAGACGAAGTGCGACGCCAGCCCCTTGACGCGACTGTCGTAGCCGCGCGCGAAGTCGCCACTGCCGGGTCGCTCGACCTTGATCACGCGCGCGCCGAGCTCGGCGAGCTGGCGCGTGCAGAACGGCGCCGCGATCGCGTGCTCGAGCGTCACGACGGTGATGCCTGCGAGCGGCTGCATGCGCGGTCCCGGCGCTCGATCAGAAAGAGCGTGGCAACCCGAGCAGGTGCTCGGCGACGTAGCTGAGGACGAGGTTGGTCGAGATCGGCGCAACCTGGTAGAGCCGCGTCTCGCGGAACTTGCGCTCGACGTCGTACTCGTGCGCGAAGCCGAAGCCGCCGTGGAACTGCAGGCACGCGTTGGCCGCTTCCCAGCTCGCCTTGGCGGCGAGGTACTTGGCCATGTTCGCCTCGGCGCCGCACGGCGCGTGCGCGTCGAACAGCGCGCATGCCTTGAAGCGCATCAGGTCGGCCGCCTCGACCTCGATGTAGGCCTCGGCGATCGGGAACTGGACGCCCTGGTTCTGGCCGATCGGCCGATCGAAGACGACGCGCTCATTGGCGTAGCTCGTCACGCGGTCGAGAAACCACCAGCCGTCGCCGATGCATTCGGCGGCGATCAGCGTGCGCTCGGCGTTGAGGCCGTCGAGGATGTACGTGAAGCCCTTGCCTTCCTCGCCGATCAGGTTTTCGGCCGGGATCTCGAGGTTCTCGAAGAAGAGCTCGTTGGTCTCGTGGTTGACCATGTTGGCGATCGGCCGCACCGTCATGCCGCTCTTCTCCGCCGCGCGCAGGTCGACCATGAAGATCGACATCCCTTCGGTCTTCTTCTTCACCTCGGCGAGCGGGGTCGTGCGCGCGAGCAGGATCATCCAGTCGCTGTGCTGGACGCGCGAGATCCAGACCTTCTGCCCGTTGACGACGTAGCGGTCGCCGCGCCGGAGCGCCGTGGTGCGGATCTTCGTCGTGTCGGTGCCGCTGGTCGGCTCGGTGACGCCCATCGACTGCAGCCGCCATTGGCCGCTCGCGATCCGCGGCAGGTAGAAGCGCTTCTGCGCCGCGCTGCCGTGGCGCAGCAACGTGCCCATGTTGTACATCTGGCCGTGGCACGCGCCGGCGTTGGCGCCGCTGCGGTTGATCTCCTCCATGATGACGCTCGCCTCGGCGAGGCCGAGCCCGGAGCCGCCGTACTCCTGCGGGATCAGCGCGGCGAGCCAGCCGGCGGAGGTGAGCGCGTCGACGAACGCCTCGGGATACGCGCGGCGCGTGTCGATCTCGCGGTGGTAGCTGTCGGGGAACCGGGCGCACAGCGCGCGCACCGCGTCGCGGATGTCCTGGAAGCGGTCGGGCGCGCTCTTCAGCATGGCCGGATTCTGGCCCGCGGCGTCAGGCGACCTCGGCGCTCGCCTGCATCGCGAGCCCGCCTTCGTGGTTGCGCGCCCAGAGCGCGAAGCGGCGCTCGCCGTCGGGCCGGCCACAGACCTCGAACGGATGGAGGTCGAAGAGCGGGCTCAGCGCCTTGAACTCGAAGCGCGCGACGCTCGCGCCAGGATGCTCGCGGCGCAGCAAGTCGAGCAGCAAAGTCGCGATCAGCGGGCCGTGCACGATCAACCCCGGATAGCCCTCGACCGCGGTGACGTAGCGGCGGTCGTAGTGGATGCGGTGGCCGTTGAACGTCAGGGCGGAATAGCGAAACAGCACGACGTCATCGGGCACGATCGCGCGCGCGAACACCTCGTCGCGCGGCGCCGCCGGTGCCGAGACGATCGCGCCCGGCGCCGCCAGGCCGCGATAGACAATGTCTTGGTCTTCCTCGATCGCGATTCCCGCCGGCGTCGAGATCTGGTGCTGGACCGTGACGAAGACGAGGCGCCCCGAGCGCGCGTCCTTCGCGGTCACGTCGGCGATGCGCGAGGTCCGCGTCGCGACGTCGCCGACGCGCAGCGCCCGCGCGAAGCGCAGCCGCCCGCCCGCCCACATTCGGCGCGGCAGCTCGACCGGAGGCAGGAAGCCGCCGCGGCGCGGATGCCCGTCGGGGCCGAGCTCGCTCTGGCGCTGCATCGGCAGGAAGTAGAGCCAGTGCCAGAGCGGCGGGACGGCGCTGCCGGCCGCGGGCGCAGGATCGTCGCGGTCGAGCGTCGCGGCGAGCCCGACCAGCGGCGCGGCGGTGATCGTGTCGGTGCGCTGCTCGGTGCGGCCGACCCAGGTCCGGAGCTCGTCGAGCGAAGTCATGGCGGTGCCTTTGCGTTGCCGGCGCCGCGACCGGCGCGGCGGCGCACGACCGATCGTCCCAAAAAACGCGTCAGGCTGCCGCGAGGCCGGTCACCCTTCGCGGCTGCATCAGGGGCAAGAGCAGCAGGCCGAACAGGCCGACCACCGAATCGAGGACGAGCGTCGACGGGTAGCCGATGCGCTCGACCGCATAGCCCTGCCAGGTCGA
>DASXXO010000036.1:0-7101 GCA_036503045.1 Caldimonas sp.
AGCCACATCACGGGCTTGGCACTCCGCTCGGTGAGATGGACGTCGCCTTCGACGTGGATGAGGCGGCGCAGCCGGGTGGGCGACGCGTACCAGAGGAGGCCCCGTTCGAGAAGGCTGCGGCCGAGCCAGCGGAAGTGCTCCTTGGCAAGACGTATGCGCTCGTCGACCGGCAGTTCGGGGAAGCAGAGCTCGAGGTTGCGCAACGCGACCCTGCGGCGCGACGCGACGAGCCCCCAGCCGAGCCTGCCGATCAGGCCGCCGAGCATCGCCTGGACGCCGAGCGGCAGCCAGTGCAACAGCCACAGAGCCGCCAAAAGGAACCGCGCCCCCACGTCCTCTCCTCCGGGTCAGGGCGGCGCGACGGCCGCCGCGTGCGGACCGCACGCGAACGCGAGTATCCGGCGTGCGCTTCTCGCCCCGCGATGCTCCGCCGACACGTACGGAGCGACCGCTCCCTATAATGGCCGGGTCGCCGAGTTATTGAACTACTTGCGGGGCGACCGAGAAATTCCGCTAAAGCGTTCGCCGCCCCTCCAGGGTCAGCAGGCCGGCAACGCAGGTCCTCTTTCGCTGACGACAAACGCACTGGAGCACGGCGTGTCCAACGATTTCCTCTTCACTTCCGAGTCGGTTTCGGAAGGCCACCCCGACAAGGTCTCGGACCAGATCTCCGACGCGATCCTCGACGCGATCTTCACGCAGGATCCGCGCTCGCGCGTCGCCGCCGAGACGCTCTGCAACACCGGCCTCGTGGTGCTCGCGGGCGAGATCACGACCAACGCGCACGTCGACTACATCCAGGTCGCGCGCGACACGATCAAGCGGATCGGCTACGACAACACCGAGTACGGCATCGACTACAAGGGCTGCGCGGTCCTGGTCGCCTACGACAAGCAGAGCAACGACATCGCGCAGGGCGTCGACCACGCGAGCGACGACCACCTCAACACCGGCGCCGGCGACCAGGGCCTGATGTTCGGCTACGCGTGCGACGAGACGCCCGAGCTGATGCCGGCACCGATCTACTACGCGCACCGGCTGGTCGAGCGCCAGGCACAGCTCCGCAAGGACGGCCGCCTGCCATTCCTGCGCCCGGACGCGAAGAGCCAGGTGACGATGCGCTACGTCGACGGCCGGCCGCACTCGATCGACACGGTTGTCCTCTCGAGCCAGCACGCGCCCGAGATGAGCGACGGGAAGCACATGAAGAAGGAGTTCATCGACGCGGTGATCGAGGAGATCATCAAGCCGGTGCTGCCCAAGGAGTGGCTGAAGGAGACCAAGTACCTGATCAACCCGACCGGGCGCTTCGTCATCGGCGGCCCGCAGGGCGATTGCGGCCTCACCGGGCGCAAGATCATCGTCGACACCTACGGCGGCGCATGCCCGCACGGCGGCGGCGCGTTCTCGGGCAAGGACCCGTCGAAGGTCGACCGCTCGGCCGCGTACGCGGCGCGCTACGTCGCCAAGAACATCGTCGCCGCCGGGCTTGCGCGCCAGTGCCAGATCCAGGTCGCGTACGCGATCGGCGTCGCGCGGCCGATGAACGTGACGATCTACACCGAAGGCACGGGCAAGATCCCCGACCACCAGATCGAGAAGCTCGTCCAGGAGCACTTCGACCTGCGTCCGAAGGGAATCATCCAGATGCTCGACCTGCTGCGGCCGATCTACGAGAAGACCGCGGCCTACGGACACTTCGGCCGCGACGAGCCCGAGTTCACTTGGGAGAAGACTGACAAGGCGGCAGCCTTGAAGGCTGCGGCGGGGCTTTAGCGGCCGTCCGCCGGGCGGCATGCCGCCCTGCTAGAACTTGCCGTGGTCGAGATAGGCCTGCTGCGGGTCGACGCCCGCGAGGATCGCCGCACGCACCTTGTCCTCGGCCTCGATCGCCGCTTCCGCGGCGGCGACCACCTCGTTCGCAATCGTCCCCGGGATGACGACGATGCCGTCGCAGTCGGCGAGCACGTGATCGCCCGGACGGACGACCACCTGGCCGAAGCTGATCGGCTCGTCGTACGCGACCGGCACCCAGGCGCCGACGATGTCGAGCGGCGTCGCCTTGTCGCAGAAGACCGGAAAGCCGATCCTGCGGATGAACGCGGTGTCGCGGCAGCCGCCGTCGACGATGTAGCCGCGCACGCCGCGGAACTGCAGCGTCTCCGCCGAGAGCTCGCCCATCAGCGCGCGCTCGCTGTCGTTGCCTTGGACCATGACGACGTGCCCTTGCGGTGCGCGCGACAGCAGCTCGGTCCAGCGCAGCAGCGTCTCGTGCGGCGAGACGCTCGCATCGGGCCGCCCGCGGACGGTGAAGACGGGACCGGCGGCGACCATCGCCAGGTCGAGCGGGACGATCGACGGCGGCAGCACGAAGTTCGCGAGGCCGCGCGCGCGCAACACGTCGTGGACGACGCCGGTGTAGCAGCGCGCGAGGCGCTCGGCGAGATCGTCGCCGGCGCTCGGTTCGTCGTGTCGGGTCGCAGCCATCGTTTGCTCGCCGCCCGACTGTAGCGCCCGCGGACACGCCGACCTCGCGCTCGGAGCGGCGCGACGCGGCATCATCGGCGCCGCGATGCCGAAGGCTCCGACCCTCGACGACCTGCGCCGCTACGCCGTCGCGCGGACCCTCTTCAAGCCGACGACGCTCGCGCGCGCGATCGACAAGCTCGGCTTCGTTCAGGCCGATCCGATCCGCGCGCCGGCGCGCGCGCAGGACCTGATCCTGCGCCACCGCGTCGCCGGCTACCGCGCCGGCGACCTCGAGCGCCGCTACGCGCGGCTGAAGATCGACGAGGACGCGTTCGTCAACTACGGCTTCCTGCCGCGCCGCCACCTCGCGCTGATGCATCCGCGCACGCCGGCGCGCAAGTGGGACGCAGCGACCGAGCGCAAGGCGGCCGAGATCCTCGCGTTCATCCGCGCGCACGGGCCGACGCATCCGCGCGTCGTCGAGGCCAATTTCGCGCACGGCCGCAGAACGAATGCTTGGGGCGGCTCGAGCCAGGCGACGACCCACCTGATCGACGCGATGCACTACCGCGGCCTGCTGCGCGTCAGGCGGCGCGAGAGCGGGACGCGCATCTACGAGGCGGTCGAGCGCGCGCCGGTCGACGCCACTGCGACCGCGCGCGCCGCGGCGCTGCTCGATCTCGTCGTCGCCAAGTACGCGCCGCTGCCCGCGTCGAGCCTGGTCTACCTCGCTCGCTTGCTGCGCTACGGCGCGCCGCAGCTCCAAAGCGAGACCCGGCACGCGCTCGCACGTCTGCGCGAGGAACTGGCGAGCGCACGGGTCGACGGCACGACGTGGTACTGGCCGGCGAGCGAGAACCCGCGCGCGCCGCGCCACGCGCCCGACGAGCGCGTACGGCTGCTGGCGCCGTTCGATCCGATCGTCTGGGACCGGCGCCGCTTCGCGCTGCTCTGGGGCTGGACCTACCGATTCGAGGCCTACACCCCGGCGGCGCAGAGAAAGCTCGGCTATTACGCGCTGCCGCTGCTCTGGCGCGACCGGGTCGTCGGCTGGGCCAACGCGTCGGTGCGCAACGGCCGCTTGGCGCTTGCGACCGGATTCGCGCAGGGGCCCGAGCGCAGCGCCGCGTTTCGCGCCGCGCTCGCCGACGAACGCGCGCGCCTCGCCGAGTTCCTCGGTCTCTGAGGCGCCGCTCAGGCGGCGCCGATGGCTTTCTGCCGCACGGCGACGAGCGCGGCGAGCGCGAGCACCGCGGCTGAGCACGCGAAGCCCGCGCGCAGGCCGCCGAACTGGTCGGCGATCAGGCCGACCGCGCTCGGGCCGACGATCTGCCCGAAGGCGAAGACGATCGTGAACGTCGCGATGCCGGCCGGCCACGCGGCCGGCGCGAGGTTGTGGCGAACCAGCGCCGTCGTCGACGCGACCAGCGAGAGGAAAACCGCGCCGAACAGCAGCCCGGACGCGAACACGACGATCGGCCGCGGGCTCAGCACCGGCAGCAGCGTGGCAATGGCGAGCAGCGCGTTCAGCAGGGCGAGTGCGCCGCCGCCGCGCGCGCGCTGCAGCACGCCGGCCCACAGCCACGACGATGCGACGACGGCGCCGCCGAGCACGATGAAGAACGCGACGACGACGTCGCTGCCGATCCGCTCCTCGCGCAGCAGCGAGACGACGAAGGTCATGTAGCCGATGTAGCCGAGTCCGAACAGCAGGTAGGCGAGCAGCGCGGGCGCGAACGCGCGCCAGCGGAACGGTTCGCGCGGTCCGACGTTCGGCGCGGCGGCGCCGAGGGCGAGATCGCGGGTCGCGACGGCGGCAATCGCGGCCGCGACGCCGGCGAGCACGCCGAGCGCGATCCACGCGCCTTGCCACGCGTGCGCCGCCATGCGGCCGGCGAGCGCGGGTACGACCAGCGCCGCGGCGACGATCCCGAGACCGGTGCCGCCGTAATAGATGCCAAGGACGAGGCCGCTGCTGCGCGCAAGGTGCGCGCCACCCGGCTGCGCGACCAGCCCTGCCGCAAGCACGCCCCCGGCGACGAAGGTCGCCGCGCTGGCAACACCGGTGAGAAAGCGCAGCGCATACAGCGCCGTGTCGCCGACGACCGCGCCGTGGGCGAGCAGGCCGAGCGCGGTCGCGGCGGCGCCGGCGAGAAAGCTCGCGCGCCCGCCCGCGCGGCGCAGCCACATCGGCGCGGCCAGCGCACCGGCCAGATAGCCGGCCGCGTTGACGGTGTTCATCGCACCCGCGGTGAGATAGCTCCAGCCGAGGTCGGCGCGCATCGGCGGCAGGAGCAGCGCGTACGAGAAGCGTCCGAGGCCGAGCGAGATCGCAGGGCCGAGCGCGAGCGCAGCGGCGACGACGAGCGTCGGCAGCGGCCGCGCGCTCTTCATCGGCCGCGCGCGGCGAGCAGCGCTTCTGCGACCTCGACGAAGCCGCGGCCGCGGTCGAGCGACGTCAGGTACGCCGGCCAGCGCTGCAGCCGGTCGGCGAAGTCGACGAGGTTGGCGACGCCGACCGAGAGCGGGAATGCCTCGAACATCGGCTCGTCGTTGGTCGAGTCGCCGACGTAGAGCCAATGGTCGCGCTCCGCGTCGAGATCACGGCCGAGCACGCGGCCGACGATCCAGCGCGCGCCGGTCAGCTTGCTGTGCTCGCCGAACCAGCCGTTGACGTGGATCGAGCTCACGGTCGCGTGCATGCCGGCGCTCTCCATGATCGCGACCACACGCGCGACCTGTTCCTCGCCGAGCCGGGCGAACTCGGCGTGGTCGATCGCAATGTCGGTGACGCGGCCGGCGCTGTCGCGCGCGAGCGTCGCGCCGGGAACCTCGTCGAGGATGCGCGCGGCGAGCTCGCGCAGGCGCAGCGCGTTCGCTGCGCGCACGGGCTCGGGGTCGGCGTAGTCGATGCGGACGTCGTCGCCCTCGCGAACGAGCGCGACGCCGCCGTTCTCGGCAACGACGGCGGCGAGCGGCAGGTGCAGTGCGATCGGCAGGCTCCAGCCCATCGGCCGGCCGGTGACTGCGATCACCGGCAGCGCGGCGGCGCGCAACGCAGCGAGCGCAGCGGCGACTCCCATCGGGATCGCTCCCTCGGTCGTCAGCGTGTCGTCGATGTCGGTGAGGACGCCGCGCACGTCGGCAAGACGTCGCGGATCGCAGCGCGACCACGGCGCGACGGACGGCGGAATCACGGCGGCGATGATAAGAGTCCAGGACGCGCGGTCATTCGGCTGCGCGCTAGAATGACGCCGCTGTCCAAGGAGCGTTGCAAGGCGGGACCCGCGGGTCCATCGTCCCAGGCTTGGCACAGTTCGACATGCAACCGCGCTCACCCGCACGATGGCCCTCGTGGGTGAGTTCCGCCTCCCTTCGGTCGTCGTCGATGCGGGTTCCTCTTCGAGTCAGGAGCCCTTCCAGATGAACGCCGTTCTGAAGCCGCACGCCGCCGCCCCCCACATCGTCGCCGACCTCGCGCTCGCCGCCTGGGGACGCAAGGAAACCAGGATCGCCGAGACCGAGATGCCCGGCCTGATGGCGATCCGCGAGGAGTTCGCGAAGTCGCAGCCGCTGAAGGGCGCGCGCATCTCCGGGTCGCTGCACATGACGATCCAGACCGCGGTCCTCGTCGAGACGCTGCAGGCGCTCGGCGCCCAGGTGCGCTGGGCCTCGTGCAACATCTTCTCGACCCAGGACCACGCCGCCGCCGCGCTCGCCGCGGCGGGAACGCCGGTGTTCGCCTACAAGGGCGAGTCGCTCTCGGACTACTGGAACTACACGCACCGCATCTTCGAGTTCGGCGCGAAGGGCGCGAAGGGCGAAGGCCCGAACATGATCCTCGACGACGGCGGCGACGCGACTCTCCTGATGCACCTCGGCAAGCGCGCCGAGCAGGACCAGAGCGTGCTCGCCAAGCCCACCAGCGAGGAAGAGAAGTGCCTCTTCGCGAGCATCCGCGCCAAGCTCACGGAAGATCCGACCTGGTACTCGCGCAAGGCCGCCGAGATCATCGGCGTGACCGAGGAGACGACGACCGGCGTGCACCGCCTGAAGGAGATGAGCGTCAAGGGAACGCTGCTGTTCCGTGCGATCAACGTCAACGACTCGGTCACCAAGAGCAAGTTCGACAACCTCTACGGCTGCCGCGAGTCGCTGGTCGACGGCATCAAGCGCGCGACCGACGTCATGATCGCCGGCAAGGTCGCGTGCGTCGCCGGCTACGGCGACGTCGGCAAGGGCTCGGCGCAGGCGTTGCGCGCGCTCTCGGCGCAGGTCTGGGTGACCGAGATCGACCCGATCAACGCGCTGCAGGCGGCCATGGAAGGCTACAAGGTCGTGACGATGGAGTACGCCGCCGACAAGGCCGACATCTTCGTCACCTGCACCGGCAACAAGGGCGTCATCCGCCACGAGCACATGGCGGCGATGAAGGACCAGGCGATCGTCTGCAACATCGGCCACTTCGACAATGAGATCGACGTGGCGTCCCTCGAGAAGCTGAAGTGGGAAGAGATCAAGCCGCAGGTCGATCACGTGATCTTCCCCGACGGCAAGAGGATCATCCTGCTCGCCAAGGGGCGGCTGGTGAACCTCGGCTGCGGCACCGGCCACCCGAGCTTCGTCATGTCG
>DASXXO010000037.1:0-6062 GCA_036503045.1 Caldimonas sp.
GTCTCCTTGAACAGCGCGGTCGCAGCCAAGGACCTGCGGGCTAGGCGAGGCGAGCGCCGGCGCGCGATGCGAGCCGCGCGGCCAGATGCGCCGCCAGCTCGGCGCTCTCGACGTTGCTGCCGACGATCAGGGCACCGGCGCGTTCGAGCTGTCGAACCTGCGCCGCTTTGTCCTGCGGGTCGCCGTCGGTTCCGCAGACGTGGCCGATCAGCGCCAGTGTGCGGCCGTGGGCACGCGCTTCGCGCCCGGCGTCAGCGAGCGCCTGCGCCAGCCCGCCCGCCGGATCCGGGTGCGCGCCGAATCCGAGCACGACATCGAACAGGATCGCTGCGGTCTGCGCGTCGGCGCCCTGCGCGCGCACTGCGGCGTCGCGCAGCATCGGGTCGATCATCGGATGCGGGCGTCCGCGCGTGTAGTCGTCGTCGCCCAGGTCGAGAAAGACGTGGCCGTCGAAGCGGCCATCGAACTGCGCTGCGCCCTCGGCCGGCGCATTCGAGCGGCACGCCAGTCCGCGCGCGATGAACGCGAGTTGCGCCTCGTAGCAGAAGGTGCCGCCGGTGAAGAGACCCCGCACCGCCGTCTGCGAAGGCGCCATCGCGGTCACCAGGCCATCGATCGCGGCGGTCGCGGCGTCGGCCGGCGCTGCCGTCGCGGCCGCTCCGGCGTCGCCGCGAGAGAGCGCTACCGCCATGTCTGCCGCCTCGCGCAGCGACCGGGCGCCGAACACGCTGCTGCGCGTGCGCTCCGGCGTCGCGCCGAGGAAGTGGATGACGACCGGCTTGCGTGCGCCGCCAGCGGCCTCCTCGATGCGCCGCGCGATCGCCGGCGCTGGCGGCTTCGAGATCAGGACGATCACGCGCGTCTGTCGGTCTTCGGCAAGCGCGGCGAGCGCTTGCAGCATCGTGATGCCGCCGATCTCCTCCTGCAGATCGCGGCCGCCGGTGCCGAGCGCCTGCGAGATTCCGCCGCCCAGGTTGTGGATGCGGCACGTGACCTCCTGCAGGCCGGTGCCGGAAGCGGCGACGAGACCGATGTCGCCTCGCCGCACGACGTTGGCGAAGCCGAGCGGAATCCCGTTGACGATCGCGGTGCCGCAGTCCGGCCCCATCACCAGCAGCCCCTTGGCGCGCGCGGCGGTCTTGATCGCGCGCTCCTCGTCGAGCGCGACGTTGTCGGAGAACATCATGACGTGCAAGCCGAGCGCGAGCGCCTTCATCGCTTCCGCGGCGGCATAGTCGCCGGGAACGGAGATCAGTGCGAGATCGGCGTCGGGGTCGTGTTCGACGCCCAGGGCGATGCTCGTCAGCGGCAACGAGAACGCGGCTGCGCCGCCGTCGCCGCCGCCACCCTTCGCCAGCAGCATCGCGTCCGCGGCATCGATCGCGGCCTGGCACGCCTCGGGGTCGCCGCGGACGACCACGATCAGATCGGACGGCGACGCTTGCGCGTCGATCACGAGGTCGGCGTGCTGAAGCTGGGCCAGATTCGCGGGCGTCGCCATCAGACACGACGCCTGAGCGACGCCTTCGCGCTCGCGCAGTTGCGCGCCCAGCTGCATCAGCGTCACCGAATCCTTGTAGAGATTCGCGAAGACCTTGAACCGCGTCGCCGTCGTGCTCATGGGCCTTCGGTCGTCGAGGCTGCCGGCAGCCAGGCGAGAAGTCCGGCGACGAGTCCGCTCACGGTGTCGGCGCCCGAGCTGGCGCCGACGGCGAGCACGCCCTGCAGCGCCGCCGCGACGCAATCGCCGTCCCGGTCGCCGATCAAGGCGTTGCGCAGGCGGATCGAGCGCTCGCCGTGGTGACCACCGGCGGCCAGGCGCAGGCAATGCGAGGCGATCGGCGTCGTCCGCGCCGCGTTGCGCACCAGGGTCGCGGCCAAGGCTTCGTGAAACGAGCGGCGCCCCGGGGCTTCGGACGCGAGCGCGTCGAGGCCGACGATGAGGCCGACGAGAAAATCGTCGCCCGCGGGCGTCAGCCCTTCGCCCCAGCCGACCAGGCGCTCGACGCACCACGCAGCGCGCTCGCGATCGAGATCCCGGCACGCTTCGCCCAGCGCTGCCGCCACCGGCGCCGCGGCGCCGTCGAGCACGTTGTTGCGCGCGGCGCGGCGCAAGCCGAGGACATGCTGGACGTCGCGGAGGCGCTCGTCGATGCGCGCGCGCGGCAGCAAAGGGCCGGTTCGCGGCGCGCGCCAGATGGCCGCGTGCAGGAGCACCAGCTTGGCGCGTCGGCTGCGCAGCCGGCCGTCGCGGCATCGCACGGGCTCGGCGACGTCGAAGCGATCGCGCAGATCGATCGCCGCGCCCGGCGCGAGACGAAGCGTCGCCGGGCCGTTGCCCGCCTCTGGAGCGCACACCGTCAGCAGCGTGTCGCCGCACGCCACATTGCATGCTCGGGCAAAGACACTGTGGATGCGGCCGGCGAATTCACCGCGCGGCACGAGATAGCCGATCGAGTCGATGACCATGGCGGTACGCGCCGTCGGCGCGCGCACGATCGGCGCGGGCAGGCATCGGTCGAGAGCGATCGCGGAGGCGGCTCGCTGCGCTGACGCGACGTTCATGGCCCCCGACCCGACGGTTGCGACGCGGCCGACCGTAGCACAGCGGGCTGGGTCGGTCAAAACCGCACGGAGTCAAACACCGAGCGGTGTCCGCGCGTCGACAGCGTCATCAAGCTCTGCCGTTGGAAGCTCCGGAAGAAGGAGTGGCGCACGTCGGCGCCGACCGCCGGCGCGGGAGCGTCGATTGCAGACAATGTCTTCTCGCGGTCCTGGCCAAGGAGACGCAGGGTCGACAATCGCCACATGGACGAAGCCAGCCAAGCTCCTGCCTTGCCCGACCGACTCTCGGTCGACCCGAAGAGCCCGCACTACCGGGCGACCGTGTTCGAGCACGGCGTCGGCATCCGCCTGAACGGCAAGGAGCGCTTCGACGTCGAGGAGTACTGCATCAGCGAAGGCTGGATCAAGGTGCCGGCAGGCAAGACGGTCGACCGGCACGGCCGACCGCTGCTGATCACGCTGAAGGGAAAGGTCGAGGCGTTCTATCGCTAGCGCGGCGGCGCCTCCTGCTGAATTCCCTGCAGCGAGAGTGGCACGGGCATGACCTACATTGCGCACGCCGCCCGCACGGAGCGGACTCGACTTCCAGGAGGTTATCGATGCGCAAAGTGATATGGACATCCTTGGTCGCGTGCTTCGCCGCGCTGCTCGGCATGCGGGCCGAGGCGCAGACGCCGCCCGCGCCGCCGCCCGCGGGCGGCACTGCCGACGGCGTGCCGTTCGACATCCCGTACGGCACGCCGGTCTCGCTCGAGACTGCGAAAAGGCTGATCGCCGCCGTCGAGGCCGAGTCGGCGAAGCATCGTTGGAAGATGAACATCGCGGTCGTCGACGGCAACGGCGACCTCGTCCACTTCTCGCGCATGGACGGCGCGCAGGTCGGCTCGGTGCATGTCTCGCAAGGCAAGGCGCGCACGGCAGCGCGCTTCCGGCGCGAGACGCGCGTCTTCTACAACGCGTACGAGACCGGCCACGCCTACGTGTCGACGCTGGATCCCACGCTGGTCGCGTCGCCGGGCGGCATTCCGCTGATCGAAGCGGGCAAGGTCATCGGCGCGATCGGCTGCAGCGGCGGCACCGGCGACCAGGATGCCGCCGCATGCAAGGCCGGTGCCGATCTGGTGAGGTGACGGCGCGGCGCGGCGGCCACGCGCGACGTCGACGGCGCGCGCGCCGCGCCTCCTTCGCCGCGACGTGCGCGTGCGCGGCGCTCGCGGTCGTGGCGCCGGCGCTCGCGCAAGGCCCGGCATCGCTCGCGGCGGCGTCCGACTCGCCGCGCTGGGACCTGCAAGGCAACGCCAAGCCGTCGCGCCTGCTCGACCGCGACTGCCTCGCGCTCGACGGCGGCGCGGCGGCGCTGAAGGACTTCGCGATGCGCGACGGCGTGATCGACGTCGACGTCGCGACGCCGGCGCCGCGCGGCTTCTTCGGCATCCAGTTCAGGGTCAGCGATGACGGCGCCAATGGCGAATGGGTCTACCTGCGCCAGCACAAGTCGGGGCTCCCCGACGCGATGCAGTACACGCCGGTGCTCAACACCGGACTCAACTGGCAGCTCTACAGCGGTCCCGGATTCACCGGCGCGGTCGAGATCCCGCGCGACGTCTGGTTTCACCTGCGGCTCGAGATCGAGGGGGCGCAGGCGAAGCTGTTCGTCGCCGACATGGACACGCCTGCCCTCGTCATGCCCGACCTGAAGAGCGGGATCCAGAAGGGCGAGCTTGCGCTCGCATCGCTCGCCGGGCTGGCGTGCTTCGCCGACTTCCGCGTGCGCGCCACGCCCGACGCGGCGTGGCAGCGTCACTTCCCGCCGATGCCGGCAGGGACGCTCGTCCGCTGGGGCCTCTCGCCGTCGTACGACGCGCTCGCGCGCAACCTCGAGCGCGCGCCGGCCGCGGCGGAGATCGCCTCGATCCGCTGGCAGGAGGTGGAGGCGGAGCCGCCGGGGCTCGTCGTCATCAACCGCTACCGCGAGAGCCCGCACCCGCGCGTCTCGTTCGCGAACGATCCGGCGAAGCGGCTCGAGCCGCAGCCGGGGATGCGGGTCGTGTACGCGCGCACGACGATCGAGTCCGACCGCGACCGGACGAAGAAGCTCTCGTTCGGCTACAGCGACGACGTCAGCGTGTTCCTGAACGGAACGATTCTCTATCGGGGTCGCAGCGCCCAGTATTTCCGCGATCCGGGCTTCCTCGGCATCGTCGATGCGGAGAACGACGCCGTCTACCTGCCGCTCAAGAAAGGCAGCAACGAGCTCGTGCTCGCCGTCAGCGAGCTCGGCGGCGGCTGGGGGTTCATCGCCCGCCTCGCGGACGTCGAGCCATAGGCGCGCGCGAGCTTAGCGCCGCAGCGCGTCGGCGAAGCGCTGGAACGTCGCCGCCGCGTGCGCCGCGTCGAGCCAGCGCAGGACGACGACGCTGTCGAGCTCGGGATCGATCCACACCTGGTGGTCACCGGCGCCTTGCATGACGAACGCGCGCGTCGACGCGCCGGGAAACGCCTCGCCGCCCCGGTTCAGCCAGAGCAGCCGGCCGTAGAACGGCGCGATCGGCGACGGGGTCGCCATGCGCTCGATCCAGTCGCGGGCGACGATCGTGCGGCCGACGACGGCGCCGCCGTCGAGCATCATCTGGCCGATGCGCGCCTGGTCGCGCGCGCTGATCGAGACGCCCCCGCCCCAGTGCGATCCTCCGGGCACCGACTGAACGCGACCGACGAGCGGCAGCTCGATCCACGAATCCTCGTAGCCATCCCAGGCGAAGCCCTCGCCGCCGCCGAGCGGCGCCAGCACCTCGTCGAGGAACAGATTGGGCAAGGGCTTCCCGAACAGATGGAGCAGCGCCAGCGCGAGCTGGTTGATGCGCACGTCGTTGTATTCCCAGTAGCTCCCCGGCGCTTGCAGCGGCCGCGCTCCTCCCTTGGGGCCGCCGGGCGGATGCGGATCGAGCGCGACCTTGCGCCAGCGGTCGACCGTGTCGGGAATGCCGAAGCACGTGCCCTCCCATTCGCTCGTCTGCGTCAGGAGGTGCGTCCAGGTGATCGCGCGGTTGTGCGCGCTGTCGAAGCCGATCCCGGGCAGGCGGTCGGCGACGCACGCGTCCTCGTCGGGCACGAGGCCGTCGCGCTGCGCGATTCCGGCGAGGAGCGCGAGGTAGCTCTTGGCGACGCTGAACGTCAGGTCGGCGCGAGCGGGCTCGCCCCAGGCCGCGATCTCGTCGCCATGCTGCCAGACGACGCCCGACTGCGCGCCGCGCGCATGGACAGGCCCGCGCAGCCGGTTGAACGGCGGCGGATCGCCGTGGTGCACTCCCCATGGCACGGCGCCCGGCGCGAGCGGCGCGGCGGGATCGCGCGGCCAGCGCGACTCGTGCGCCTGCGCGAAGCGTACCGCGGCGCGCAGCGCTTCATTCATCGGCATCGGCCCACCGTGTGACCGCCGTCGTCACTCGACCTTCGCGCCCGACGAGATCACGACCTTCTCCCACTTGGCGGTCTCG
>DASXXO010000038.1:0-5204 GCA_036503045.1 Caldimonas sp.
CTTTGCTCGGGCTCGCCTTCTTGATCTCGGCGATCACCGCGGCAGCGCCGGCAGCGACGCGCGCCCGCAGTGCGCCCGCGAAGTCGCGCGCCGGGCCTTCCCTCTCGGCTTCGCGACGGACGGCCGCGAGGTTGCGCGCGCGCCGGCCGGCGGCGACTTCCTCGCGCTTGACCACGACGATGCGGCTCAGGATGTCGGTCATCGCGTGCTCAGCCCTGCGCCTGTCGCCTGGCGAACGCAATGAGCTGGTCGAGCTTGGCACGCGCCGAGCCGTCGGCGATCGCCGCACGCGCCCGCACGACGCCGTTGGCGAGCGTCGGCACGACGTCGGCGGCGTAGAGCGCCGCGCCGGCATTCAGGATCACGATGTCGCGCGCCGGACCGGGCTCGCCGGCGAGGACCGCCTCGAGCATCGCCTTCGACTGGGCCGGCGTGTCGACTCGCAGCGTCCGGTTGCTCGCCATCGTCAGGCCGAAGTCCTCGGGGTGGATCTCGTACTCGCGGATCTCGCCGTCCTTCAGCTCACCCACCATCGTCGCCGCGCCGAGCGAGACCTCGTCCATCCCGTCCTTGCCGTAGACGACCACCGCGTGCTCGGCGCCGAGGCGCTGCAGCGCGCGCACCTGGATGCCGACCAGGTCGGGGTGGAAGACGCCCATCAGGATGTTCGGCGCGTCGGCCGGGTTGGTGAGGGGGCCCAGGATGTTGAAGATCGTGCGTACGCCGAGCTCCTTTCGCACCGACGCGACGTTCTTCATCGCCGGATGGTGCGCCGGCGCGAACATGAAGCCGATTCCGGTCGCCTCGATCGACGCCGCGATCTGCGCCGGCGTCAGCGTCAGCGGCAGGCCGAGCGCCTCCAGTACGTCGGCGCTGCCGGACTTGCTCGAGACGCTCCGGTTGCCGTGCTTGCTGACACGCGCGCCGCACGCGGCGGCGACGAACATCGAGCAGGTCGAGATGTTGAAGGTGTGCGAGCCGTCGCCGCCGGTGCCGACGATATCCACCAGGTGCGTGCGGTCCTTCACCTCGACCTTGGTCGCGAACTCGCGCATGACCTGCGCCGCGGCGGTGATCTCGCCGATCGTTTCCTTCTTGACGCGCAGGCCCACCAGCACCGCGGCCATCATCACCGGCGACATCTCGCCGCTCATGATGCGGCGCACGAGCGAGAGCATCTCGTCGTGGAAGATCTCGCGGTGGTCGATGGTGCGCGTCAACGCGTCGGTGTTGGAGATCGGCATGGCGGCTCCCGGTCGTTCAGTGCAGGTACTCGCGCGTCGCGGCGACCGCGCGGTCGACGCCTTCGGCGTCGACGTCGAGGTGGGTGACGAAGCGCAGGCGGTAGAGCCCCGTCGCGAGGACGCCGCGCGACTTCAGGTGCGCCAGCAGGCCCGGCGCGCGATCGCTCTTCAGGTCGGCGAAGACGATGTTGCTCTGCGGCCGCTCGACCGCGAGCCCCGGCAACCCGTCGAGTCCGTCGGCAAGGCGCGTCGCCAGCGCGTGGTCGTCGGCGAGCCGGTCGACATGGTGCTCGAGCGCATAAAGCGCCGCGGCGGCGACGACTCCCGCCTGGCGCATGCCGCCGCCGACCATCTTCCTCCAGCGGTGCGCGCCGGCGATGAACGCGCGCGAGCCGACCAGCGCCGAGCCGATCGGCGCGCCGAGGCCTTTCGAGAAGCAGACCGAGACGCTGTCGAACGGGGCGGCGATCGCGCGCGCGGTGGCGCGCGGATCGCCGCCGAGCGCGACCGCGGCGTTGAAGAGCCGCGCGCCGTCGAGGTGCGTCGCCAGGCCGCGCTTCTTCGCGACCGCGCACGCCTCCTGCAGGTACGCGATCGGCAGCGCCTTGCCGCCGATCGTGTTCTCGAGACAGAGCAGCCGGCTCCTCGCATAGTGCGAATCGTCGGGCTTGATCGCCGCCTCGATCGACGCGAGCGGCAGTGAGCCGTCGGCGGCGTGCTCGAGCGGCTGCGGCTGGACGCTGCCGAGCGCCGCTGCGCCGCCGCCCTCCCAACGATAGGTATGCGCCATCTGGCCGACGATGTACTCGTCGCCGCGGCCGCAGTGGCCCATGATCCCGACCAGGTTGCCCTGCGTGCCGCTGGCGACGAAGAGCGCCGCCTCCTTGCCGAGCAGCGACGCGATTCGCTCCTGCAGCGCGTTGACGGTCGGGTCGTCGCCGAACACGTCGTCGCCGACCTCGGCCGTGGCCATCGCCGCACGCATCGCGGCGGTCGGGCGCGTCACCGTATCGCTGCGCAGATCGACAACGCTGTTCATCGGGTTGCCTCCAGGAAGTTCTTCAGCATGGCATGGCCGTGCTCGGTGAGGATCGACTCCGGGTGGAACTGGACGCCTTCGAGAGGCGTCCCGGTCGCCGCGAGCGTGCGGTGTCGAACGCCCATGATCTCGCCGTCGCTCGCCGTCGACGTCACCTCGAGCTCGCCCGGCAACGTGTCGCGCTCGAGCGCGAGCGAGTGGTAGCGGATCACCGAAAAGTGCTCCGGCAGCGAAGCGTAGACGCCGCGCCCGTCATGGCTCAGCACGTCGGCCTTGCCGTGCATCAGCCGCCGGGCGCGCACCACCTTGCCGCCGAGCGCCGCGCCGATCGCCTGATGGCCGAGGCAGACGCCGAGGATCGGCAGCTTGCCGGCGAGGGCACGGATCGCCTCGACGCAGACGCCGGCCTCGGCCGGTGTGCACGGCCCGGGCGAGAGCACGAGCGCGTCCGGCCGCGCGGCGGCGATGCCTTCGACGTCGATCTCGTCGTTGCGGAACACGCGAACGTCCTCTCCGAGCTCGCCGAAGTACTGGACGAGATTGAACGTGAAGCTGTCGTAGTTGTCGATGACGAGCAGCATCAGAACCCCTCCTCGACCAGCTCGGCCGCGCGCAAGAGCGCGCGCGCTTTCGCCTCGGTCTCCTTCCACTCGAGGTCGGGCACCGAGTCGGCGACGATGCCGGCGGACGCCTGCACGTGCAGCGCGCCGCCCTTGACGATGCCGGTGCGGATCGCGATCGCGACGTCCATGTCGCCGGCATAGCTCAGATAGCCGCACGCGCCGCCGTAGACGCCGCGCTTGACGGGCTCGAGCTCGTCGATCAGCTCCATCGCGCGGATCTTCGGCGCGCCGGTGAGCGTGCCGGCGGGAAAGGTCGCCTTCAGCACGTCGAGGTTGGTCATGCCGTCCTTCAGCGTGCCCTCGACATTGCTGACGATGTGCATCACGTGCGAGTAGCGCTCGATCGCGAATGCCTCGGTGACCTTGACGCTGCCGGTCCTGGCGATCCGGCCGATGTCGTTGCGCGCAAGGTCGATCAGCATCAGGTGCTCGGCGCGCTCCTTCGGATCCTCGCGCAGCTCGGCCTCGAGCGCACGGTCGAGCTCGGGTGTCGGGCCGCGCGGCCGCGTTCCGGCAAGCGGCCGGATCGTCACCTTGTCGCCGCCTTCGCTTGCCTCGCGCCGCACCAGGATCTCGGGCGACGCGCCGACGATCTGGAAATCGCCCAGGTCGTAGAAGTACATGTACGGCGACGGATTGAGCGAGCGCAGCGCCCGGTAAAGGCTGAGCGGCGCGCCGGCGTAGCGCTTGGTCATGCGCTGGCCGATCTGCACCTGCATCAGGTCGCCGGCGGCGATGTATTCCTTGGCCTTCGCGACCGCAGCAAGGAAGTCGGCCTTCTCGAAGCCGCGCTGCACCGGCTCGGCAGTCGCCCGCTCGACCGCCGGCGCGCTGACGCTTGCGCGCAGGCGGTCGGTCAGCTCGAGCAGGCGGCGCCGTGCCGTCGCGAAAGCTTCGGGCATGCTGGGGTCGGCGTAGACGATCAGATAGAGCCGCCCCGACAGGTTGTCGATGACCGCGACCTCCTCGCATTGCACGAGCAGCACGTCGGGCGTGCCGAGCGGATCAGCGAGCGGCCGCGCGCGCGCCGACGCCGCGAGGCGCGGCTCGATGTAGCGGATCGCGTCGTAGCCGAAGTAGCCGGCGAGGCCGCCGCAAAAGCGCGGCAGTCCGGGCCGGAGCGCGACGCGAAAGCGCTTCTGGTACGCGGCGACGAAGTCGATCGGGTTGCCGTCGTCGGTCTCAACGACGCGCCCGTCGGTGACGACCTCGGTGCGAAAGCCGGTCGAGCGCAGGAGCGTGCGCGCCGGCAAGCCGATGAACGAATAGCGGCCGAAGCGCTCGCCGCCGACAACGGACTCGAGCAGGAAGCTGTTGCGCCCGGCGACTTCGGCGTCGGCTTGGGCGCGCGCCAGCTTGAGGTAGAGCGAGAGCGGCGTCTCGAGGTCGGCGAACGCCTCGGCGATCAGCGGGATGCGGTTGAATCCCTGCAGCGCGAGGCTCTTGAATTCGAGTTCGGTCATCGCATGGTCGCCCCGAGGCGAGGTCTCCGCGTCTGCCACGGCACGCGGCCGCACGGCAGGTCTGAGGACGGGCCCGGCAGTGGGCCGGGGCAGCACGGGCGCACGAAGCGCCGGTGGGGTGGCGCGGTCAGCGGCGCGCCGAACGCCGGCAGCGGCGCCAGGGCCAGGCTCCCCGGTCGGGCGACCTGGCGGCGAGCGTGGAGGACGGGACCATCGCAAAAGTGTAGCAGCGGCCCGCGCGCGTCGGCGACAACGTTCGAGCGGCGCGCGCCCGTGCGTTGATCACGGCTGCGCCCGCGGCGCATGAGCCGCCATCGGCCCGCCGCCGCACAATGCGGCGCCCATGCCGCTCGTCGATCCGCCCCGCGTCCTCGTCGTCGCCGACGGCGAGGAGAGCGGTCGTACGGTCGCCGCGCTGCTCGGCGGAGACCTGGCCGCGGGCGTGCGCACGACGCTCCGTGCCGATCAGGCGGCGGCGCACGCGAGGGCGCATCGCGCCGACGTCATCGTCCTCGCGCAGCGCTCGCTCGTCGAGATCGAGCACGATGCCCCTGCGTTGCGGGTGCCGCTCCCGGGAACGACGACGCCGCCAATGCTGATCGCGCTCTGCGATGCGGCGAGCGTTGCTGCGGCCGCGCGCCTGTGCCGCAAAGGCGTGATCGACGACTACGTGCAGCACTTCCCGGTCCCAGGCGACGAGACCCGGCTGGCGACGAGCGTTCGCCTCGCGGCGCGCGTCGCCGCTGCCGCGCGCAATGCCGCCCCGCCTGGCGAAGCGCAGGCCGAGACCCATGCGGCGGCGGCGCCGGCGCCGCAGCGCCGGCCGCTCGTCCTC
>DASXXO010000039.1:0-1961 GCA_036503045.1 Caldimonas sp.
TCGAGACCGGGCTCGACGTTGTCGAGCGCGAGCTCGCCGGGCATCCAACGACCGGCCGCTTCTGCCACGGCGACACGCCGGGCCTGGCCGACTGCGTGCTCGTGCCGCAGATCTTCAACGCCATGCGCATGGACTGCAAGCTCGACCACGTGCCGACGGTGATGCGCGTGTTTGAGGCCTGCATGGCCGAGCCGGCGTTCGTGTCGACCGAGCCTTCCGCCTGTCCCGACGCGACGTGACAGCGCACGCCGACTGGCTCGCGCCCGACTGGCGCATCGCCGGCGTCGGCGCGTCCATGACGACGCGCGCGGGCGGGGTCAGCCGAGGGCCTTACGCCTCGATGAACGTCGGCAGCGCAGTCGGCGACGCGCCTGCTTCGGTCGCCATCAATCGCGCGCGTCTCGCCGAGGCGATGCAGGCGCGGCCGGTGTTCCTGCGCCAGGTGCACGGGGCGCGCGTCGTCCGGGTCGGCGTCGCCGATGCGGCTGCGGGCGGGGCGGTGCACGAGGCCGACGCGGCGGTCACGACCGAGCCCGGCGTCGGGTGCGTTGTGCAGGCCGCCGATTGCCTCCCGGTGCTGCTCGCCGCGCCGCACGGGCGCGCGGTCGGTGCCGCGCACGCGGGCTGGCGCGGCCTCGCGGCGGGGGTCGTCGAAGCGGCGGTCGATGCGGTGCGCAACGCTGCCGGATGCGCCCCGCGAGAGCTCTCGGCCTGGCTCGGCGCGTGCATCGGCGCCGACGCGTTCGAGGTCGGTGCCGACGTGCTCGTCGCGTTCGGAGTCGATCCGGAGCGCAGCTCGACCGGCGCCCATCGCTTCGTCGCGAAGGGCGGCGGCAAGTGGCGCGCCGATCTCGCCGGACTGGCGCGCGACCGTCTCGTCGCGGCGGGCGTCGTCCAGGTCGGCGGCGGCATCTGGTGCACGGTCACCGACCCGGCGCGATTCTTCTCGTACCGGCGCGACGGAGCGACGGGCCGGATGGCGGCGGCGGTCTGGATCGCCGCGCGCTGATCCCTGCTCGCACGCCGCCGCCGAAACCCTGGAGCGGTACCCGAGTTCTCGGCGTTCCTGCCGCGCGCGCGCCGGCGGCGCGGATAATGAGACATGGCCAGGAGAAGCGACGCGCGCCAGGCAAAGGCACCGACCTTGCAGGAGAGCGCCGACGCGCTCGGCGCTGCGAACAACGGCATCGGCATGCCCGGCGGCGATCTTGCCGACGTCTGGAAGGCGATCGCCGGGCTCAAGGTGCCGGCCGAGGTGCTCGCGGAGGCGCAACGCGCCTACCTCGTCGAGGCGACGGCGATCTGGAATCGTCTGCTCGTTCCCGGCGCGGCGCCGTCGATCGGCGATCGCCGCTTCGCGAGCCCCGAGTGGACGGGCAATCCTTCGGGCGCGTTTCTCGCCGAACTGTACCTGCTCAATGCGCGCACGCTGCTCGAGCTGGCGAAGGCCGTCGAGGGCGATCCCAAGACGCAGGCACGGGTGCGCTTCGCGGTGCTCCAGTGGATCGACGCGGCAGCGCCGAGCAACTATCTCGCGCTCAATCCAGAGGCGCAGAAGAAGGCGATCGAGACCAAGGGCGAGAGCCTGGTGCACGGCCTGACGCAACTCTGGAACGACGCCCAGCGCGGCCACCTTTCGCAGACCGACGAGAGCGCGTTCGAGGTCGGCCGCAACGTCGCGACGAGCGAAGGCTCGGTGATCTTCGAGAACGAGCTGTTCCAGCTGATCGAGTACGCGCCGCTGACGGCGAAGATCCACGAGCGACCGATCCTGTTCGTGCCGCCGTGCATCAACAAGTTCTACATCCTCGACCTCCAGCCCGAGAACTCGGTGATCCGCCACACCGTCGCCGAAGGGGCGCAGCGGGTGTTCCTGATCAGCTGGAGGAACGCGCGCGAGGACATCGCGCAGCGCACCTGGGACGACTACATCGACAACGCGGTGCTGCGCGCGATCGCGA
>DASXXO010000040.1:0-6364 GCA_036503045.1 Caldimonas sp.
CCGCCGGTGCTCGTCGCGAATGCGCGCGTGACGGGCAGAATCGTCCAGATCACGGCCCACGACGCGCGCGAGGTCGAGTCGATCCTCGCGGTGCTGCATGCCGCCGGTTGCGAGCCCGAGGACCTCGAGATCGGCCGCGCCGACCTCGAGGACGTCTTCATCGAGATCATGCGCGGCGAGACGCCGGCACGGGTGGCCGCGTGAGCGTCGATGCGCTGCGCACCGACACCGGCCCCCTCGCCGGAACGCGCACGCTCCTCTACAAGGAAGTGCTGCGCTTCTGGAAGGTGAGCTTCCAGACCGTCGCCGCGCCGGTGCTCACGGCGATGCTGTACCTCTTGATCTTCGGCCACGTGCTCGGCGGGCGCGTCAAGGTATTCGGAGCGGTCGAATACACCAGCTTCCTGATCCCCGGGCTCGTGATGATGAGCGTGCTGCAGAACGCGTTCGCCAACTCGAGCTCATCGCTGATCCAGAGCAAGATCACCGGCAACCTGGTGTTCCTGCTCGTCTCGCCGCTCTCGCACTGGGCGTGGTTCCTCGCCTACGTGGGCGCTTCGGTCGTGCGCGGTGTCGCGGTCGGCGCCGGCGTGCTCCTGGTGACGGTCTGGTTCGTTCCGCTCACGGTCGACAACCCGCTCTGGATCGTGTTCTTCACCGTCGCCGGCGCCGCGCTGATGGGCGCGCTCGGGCTGGTCGCGGGCCTTTGGGCAGAGAAGTTCGACCAGATCGCCGCGTTCCAGAACTTCATAATCATGCCGATGACGTTCCTCTCGGGCGTCTTCTACTCGGTGAAGTCGCTGCCGCCGGGCTGGTACGAGGTGAGCCACCTCAACCCCTTCTTCTACATGATCGACGGCTTCCGGCACGGCTTCTTCGGCACCAGCGACGTTTCGCCGTGGACGAGCCTTGCCGTCGTGTCAGCGAGCCTCGCGGTCGTCTGCGCGATCTGCCTGCACCTGCTTCGGATCGGCTACAAGATTCGCCATTGAGAATCTACCGAAATGACTTCGGAGATCGAGCGAGGCCCGAGGACGGCAGCCTGCCGGGGCTTGGCTGCGCCGCCCACGGCTGCACCGAGTGTTCGCTCGAGCGCAGGGCATCCGGCGCGCAGGGACGGGCGCCGCAGCTAAGCGGCACCGCCTCGCCCTCGCCCTTGCGCGCTCGTTCTTCCAAAGGGGGTGAGTCGTGACCGCACGAGGAATGAAGAAAGGCCTGACCTCGTATGGAGATGCCGAGTTCTCGCTCTTCCTGCGCAAGGCGTTCGTCAAGGCAATGGGCCTCTCAGACGACGCGCTCGCAAGACCGATCGTCGGCATCGCCAACACCTTCAGCGACTACAACGCCTGCCACGGCAACGTGCCGCAGCTCCTCGCCGCGATCAAGCGCGGCGTGATGCTCGCCGGCGGCCTGCCGATGGAGTTTCCGACGATCTCGATCCACGAGTCGTTCGCCCATCCGACCAGCATGTTCCTGAGGAACCTGATGGCGATGGACACCGAGGAGATGATCCGCGCGCAGCCGATGGACGCGGTGGTCCTGATCGGCGGCTGCGACAAAACGATTCCCGCTCAGATGATGGCCGCCGCGTCGGCCGACCTGCCGGCGATCGTCGTTCCGGTCGGGCCGATGCTCGTCGGCCATCACCGCGGCGAAACGCTCGGCGCATGCACCGACTGCCGCCGCCTGTGGAGTGACTTCCGCGGCGGGCGCATCGATGCCGCCGAGATCGAGGCCGTCAACGCGCGCCTCGCGCCGACGCCGGGAACATGCATGGTGATGGGCACGGCGAGCACGATGGCGTGCATCGTCGAGACGATGGGCCTCGCGCTGCCGACCGCCGCGAGCATCCCGGCGACGCACGCCGACCGCCTGCGCTTGGCGGAGGAGAGCGGGCGCGTCGCGGTGGCGATGGCCGAGCGCGGCGGTCCTGCGCCGAGCGCGGTCATGACGCGCGCCGCGTTTCGCAACGCGCTCGTCGTGCTGCAGGCGATCGGCGGCTCGACCAACGGCCTGATCCACCTCACCGCGGCCGCGGGGCGGCTCGGCATCGGGATCGATCTCGACGAGGTCGACGCGCTCGGCCGCGAAGTGCCGGTGCTGGTCGACCTGAAGCCTTCGGGCCGGCACTACATGGAGCACTTCCACTGGGCCGGCGGGGTGCCGCGCCTGCTTCACGAGCTGCGCGACATGCTCGACCTCGACGCGAGCGACGTCGCCGGAACGACGCTCGGCGAGCGGATCGCCAACGTCGACACGCGCGATGCGCAGGACGTGATCCGCTCGCGCGCCGATCCGGTCAGCGCCGGCGGCAGCATGGCCGTCCTGCGCGGCAACCTCGCGCCGCGCGGCGCGATCGTCAAGCAGTCGGCGGCGACGCCGCGGCTGCTCCAGCATACCGGCCGCGCGGTCGTCTTCGATTCGCTCGACGACCTCGCGGCGCGGATCGATGCGCCCGACCTCGACGTGACTGCCGACGACGTCCTCGTGCTGCGCAACGCCGGCCCACTGGGTGCACCGGGAATGCCCGAGGCCGGCTACCTTCCGATCCCGAAGAAGCTCGCGAAGCAGGGCGTCAAGGACATGGTGCGCGTCTCCGACGCGCGCATGAGCGGCACCGCGTTCGGCTCGATCGTCCTGCACGTCACGCCCGAGGCCGCGCTCGGCGGCCCGCTCGCGCTCGTGCAGAACGGCGATGCGATTCGTCTCGATGTCGCCGCCCGGTGCATCGATCTCCTCGTCGACGACGCCGAGCTCGCGCGCCGGAAACAGGCGCTCGCGGCGAGCGGGTCGCGCGGCGCGGCGCCCGTTCCCGAGCGCGGCTACGCGGCGCTCTTCCACCGCTCGGTGCTGCAGGCCGACGAAGGCTGTGACTTCGATTTTCTCGTCCCCGGCCGCGCCGGCCGCACGCCGTGAACGATGCCGACCTCGTCGACCAGCTCGTTTCGTGGCTTCGCGATCCGGCGCTCCTGCAGCGCGTCTGTGTCGACAATCCGGCCGAGCTCTACGGCTTCTGAACGCCGGCTCTCGAAAGCGATCCATGGCTCCTTCCCGCCCGCGCGGCGTCATCGCCGCGGCTGCCACGCCGGTCGACGCCGAATTCCGTCCCGACCTGCCGCGCCTGCTCGCGCACTGCCGCGCGCTGCTCGACGACGGCTGCGACGCGATCAACCTGCTCGGCACCACCGGCGAAGCGACCGCGTTCGGCGTCGAGCAGCGCATCCGAGTGATGAGAGCCGTCGCGGAAGAGGGCCTGCCGCTCGATCGCTTCATGGTCGGCACCGGCGTCCCGGCGCTCGAGGAGACCGTCCGCCTGACGCGCGCCGCGTCCGCGCTCGGATTCGCCGGCGCGCTGGTCCTGCCGCCGTACTACTACCCGGATGTTCCCGCCGAGGGCCTCGTCGCGTACGTCGACGCGCTGATCGCGCGCGTCGACCATCCGGCGCTCGCGATTTACCTGTACCACATCCCGCAGAACACCAAGGTGGCGTGGCCGCTCGAGGTCGTCGTGCGTCTGCGCGAACGCCATGGCGAGACGCTCGCGGGCCTGAAGGACAGCGCCGGCGAACTCGCCTACGCGCGCGCGGTCGCCGCCGCGCTGCCCGGCTTCGACGTCTTCCCGAGCTCGGAGGCGGCGCTCGCCGAGGCGCGGACCTGGGGCTTCGCCGGCTGCATCTCGGCGACCGTCAACCTCACCGCGCGCGAGGCGCAGGCCGCCTGGTCGGCGCAAGCGACGCCAGCCGGCGCCGCGGCGGCGAACAAGGCCGCCGAGCTGCGCGCGATCGTCGCGCGCGAGCCGCTCGTCGCCGCGGTCAAGGCGCTGCTCGCCGCACGCTACGGTGACGACGCGTGGGCGCGCGTCTGCCTGCCCCTCGCACCGCTCTCGCGCGAGCGCGCGGCGGCGCTGCGCGCGGCGTACGAGCGACGCACGGCCGAGCCCTGAATCGCGTGGGGCGCGATAATCGGCCATGGCCGATCCCACCCCGGAAGACATCGAGCGCTTCATCGCCGCCAACCTCGCCTGCGAGCACATCGAGGTCGAGGGCGACGGCCGCCATTTCTTCGCGACGATCGTCTCGCGCGAGTTCGAGGGAACGAATCGCATCGCCAGACACCAGCGCGTCTACCGCGCCCTCGGCGACCGGATGCGCGAGCAGATCCACGCGCTCTCGATGAAGACCCTCACTCCCGCCGAGTACCACGACGACCATCCGGCCTGACGCCCCCGCGCGTCGCCCCACACCATGGACAAACTCCGCATCCGCGGCGGCCGCCGGCTCGCAGGCGAGATCGTCATTTCCGGCGCCAAGAACGCGGCGCTGCCCGAGCTGTGCGCCGCGCTGCTGACGGCCGATCGCGTCCAGCTACAGAACGTGCCGCGCCTGCAGGACGTGGCGACGATGACGCGCCTCTTGAAGACGATGGGCGTCGTCGCCGAGCCCGGCGGCGACGGTGAGGCGACGATGACGCTCGTCGGATCCGACGTGCCTTCGCGCGAGGCGCCCTACGAGCTGGTCAAGACGATGCGCGCGTCGATCCTCGTCCTCGGGCCGCTCGTCGCTCGCTTCGGCGAGGCGCGCGTCTCGCTGCCGGGCGGCTGCGCGATCGGCACGCGACCCGTCGACCAGCACATCAAGGGGCTGCAGGCGATGGGCGCCGACATCGTCGTCGAGCACGGCTACATCGTCGCCCGTGCCACGCGCCTGCAAGGCGCGCGCATCACCACCGACATGGTGACGGTCACCGGCACCGAGAACCTGCTGATGGCAGCGACCCTCGCCGACGGCGAGACGATCCTCGAGAACGCGGCACAGGAGCCCGAGGTCGCCGACCTCGCCGAGATGCTGATCGCGATGGGCGCGCGCATCGAAGGGCACGGCACGAGCCGGATCCGCGTCGTCGGCGTCGACCGCCTGCACGGCGTGACGCACCGGATCGTCGCCGACCGCATCGAGGCCGGAACGTTCCTGTGCGCGGTCGCCGCCGCCGGCGGCGACGCGGTGCTGCGCCAGGGGCGCGCCGACCACCTCGAGGCCGTGATCGACAAGCTGCGCGAGGCCGGCGCGACGATCGATGCGAGCGAAGGATGGCTGCGCGTTCGCGCCGACGCGCGGCCGCGCGCGGTGAACGTTCGCACCAGCGAATATCCGGCGTTCCCGACCGACATGCAGGCGCAATTGATGGCGCTCGACTGCATCGCCGACGGCGCGGCGACGATCACCGAGACGATCTTCGAGAACCGCTTCATGCACGTCAACGAGCTGGTCCGCCTGGGCGCCAGGATCGAGGTCGACGGTCGCGTCGCGGTGGTGCAGGGCGTCGAGCGGCTGTCGGGAGCGACGGTCATGGCAACCGACCTGCGCGCGTCCGCAGGGCTCGTCATCGGCGCGCTCGTGGCCGACGGCGAGACCACGATCGACCGCATCTACCACCTCGACCGCGGCTACGACCGGATGGAAGCGAAGCTGCGCGCGCTCGGCGCCGACATCGAGCGGGTGTCGTCGTGATCAACGTCGTGCGACAGGGAACGCGATCGTGATCACGCTCGCGTTGTCGAAGGGCCGGATCCTCGACGAGACCGTGCCGCTGCTCGCGCAGGCGGGCATCACGCTCGCCGAGAACCCGGAGACGAGCCGGCGGCTGATCCTGACGACGTCGAACCCGGAGTTGCGCATCGTTCTCGTGCGCGCGAGCGACGTTCCGACCTACGTGCAGCACGGCGGCGCCGACCTCGGCGTGGTCGGCCTCGACACCCTGCTCGAGCACGGCGGCGAGGGCCTCTACCGGCCGCTCGACCTCGGCGTCGCGCGCTGCCGGATGAGCGTCGCCGCGCCGCTCGACTTCGACTACGCCGCCGCTGCGCAGCAGGGCTCGCGGATCCGTGTCGCAACCAAGTACACGCGCATCGCGCGCGACCACTTCGCCGACAAGGGCGTGCACGTCGACATCATCAGGCTCTACGGATCGATGGAGCTGGCGCCGCTCACCGGCCTCGCCGACGCGATCGTCGATCTGGTCGCTTCCGGCAACACGCTGAAAGCGAACGCGCTCACCGAGGTCGAGGAGATCATGCAGATCTCGGCGCGCCTGGTCGTCAACAAGGCGGCGCTGAAGCTCGACCGCGAGCGCATCCGCGCGCTGATCGACTCGCTCGCCGCCGCGGTCGCACGGCAGGCGCAGCCGGAGGCGAAGGCGAAGACGGCATGAACGTGGCGATCCGGGCACTGAGCACTGCCGACGCCGGCTTCGACGCGGCGCTCGCGTCGCTGCTCGCGTATTCCGCCGAGACTGACCAGGCGATCGAGCAGAGCGTCGCTGCGATCCTCGCCGACGTGCGCGCGCGCGGGGACGCAGCGGTACTCGA
>DASXXO010000041.1:0-4368 GCA_036503045.1 Caldimonas sp.
GTAAGGCACCTCGTTCTCGGCGAGGACCGAGGCGTCGTCGTGTTGCGGAAACTTGAGCTTGATCGCCTGGATCGTCGCCGACAGCGTCTTGGTGTCGGGACCGGTCGCGAGGTTGGGGATCGGCGGATCGATCAGGCGGCCGCCGTGCTTGTCGTTCACCTCGACCCACTTCGAGCGAACGATGACCTCGAGCTTGAGCGGCTTGTCGGGGTCGAGCTTCTGGATCTGCTCGTTCGACTGCGCTGGCAGGCTGAGGTCGATCACCGCCAGGTGAGTGAACACGGCGACCGACAGCAGGAACGGCACCAGCACCACGATCAGGTTGATGAACGCGGTGATCTCGAGGTGAGCCGACGTCTTCTTCAGGCGACGAGCGGGCATGTCGGGTCTCCGGAGGATGCAGTCGGGCAGTGGCGCCGCTCAGCTGCCCTTCGCCGCAGCGTGCTCGAGCTTGAGGCGCTGGACCAGGTTCAGGAAGCTCATCTTGGCGGCCTCGAGGCCGTCGACGATCTCGCTCGTCTTCGCCTGCAGGAACGAGTGGATGAGCAGGAACGGGATCGCGACCATCAGCGCGAACGCGGTGTTGTTCATCGCGATCGAGATCGACGCCGAGAGCATCTCGGCCTTCTCGGCCGGGTTGACCTGCGCCACCGCGGTGAAGCCCTTGATCAGGCCGATGATGGTGCCGAGCAGGCCGACCAGCGTGATGACGTTGGCGAAAGTCGCGATGTAGTGGGTGCGCTTCTCGAGGCGCGGAACGATCTCCATCATCCCTTCTTCCATCGCGGCGTCGAAGTCCTCGCGCCGGCCCGGGCTCTGCATGCGGGTCAGGCCGTAGCTGACGATCTTGCCGACCGCGGCGTCGGACTGCGCGGCGACGCTCTGGACGTCGCGCAGCTGCCCTTTCTGCAGGAGCGGCAGCATGTGCGCCCAGACCTTGCGGTTTTCCTTGCGCGCCTTGCTGAGGAAGATGAAGCGCTCGACGGCGATCGTCACGCCGAGCGCCATGATCAGCGCGCTCGGGTAGATGAACAGGCCGCAGTCCTGGAAGAACTTGATGACTGTACTCAGGGGATCCATGGCTGACTCCGGGAAGGTTTCGAGATGTACGTTGAGGACGAAAGCAATTACTTGGCCGGCGCTGGCGCCGCGGGTGCCGGGGTCTGCGCGACGGCCTGCGCGTCGTAGCGGACCTGGCGGCGGAACACTTCACGGTCGACCGGAGCGAGCGCCTCGTCGAGCACGCTGACGAGCGGGCGGCCGCTGAGGTCGCCGGCGCCGGGCTTTTTCCACGGCACGATGTAGGTGACCTTGGGCAGCTCGCGGTTGCCGATGATCTGGCTGCGGTCGAGGTCGGCGCGGTCGGGCGCGAGGACCGCCGGCTCCGGCTCCTTGAGCGGGGCTGCCTTCTTGCTTTGCGCCGACGCGGGCATGGCCGCCAGCGCGAACGCTGCGGCGATCGCGCCGGCCACGAAAGTGCGAGTGACGTTCATGGCTTCTCCTGACGACTGACCGTGATCGGCCCTGGCTTGCGGTTCTTGAGATCGGCGACCCACTTGGTGACGGTGGGGTCGCCGTTGGGCAACAGGGAAAGATACCTTCCGTAGAGCTCCAGCGCGCGCTGCGTGTCACCCAGATACAAGTCATACAAGATGCCCAGATTCAGCATCGCCGCGGTGTAGCCCGGATCGAGCGCGAGCGCGCGCTGATAGGCGTCGCGCGCCTTCGCGAACTGGCCCTGCTGGCGATAGGCGACGCCGAGCTGGTTCAGGTAGATCGGCTGGCGCGGGCTGAGCTTGACGGCCTGCTCGAGCTCGGCGACCGCCTCGTTGACCTTGCCGGCCTGTCGATAGATGACGCCGAGGTTGGCGTGCGGCCCGCCGAGCTCCGGATTGGCCTGCGCGAGCGCCTTGTAGGCGCGCTCGGCGTCGTCGACGCGGCCGCTGCGCAGCGCGCGGCTCGCGTCGTCGAAGGCGCGCTGCGTCGCCGGGGCGACCGGCGTGTCGTAGACCGGCGGCGCCGGGCGCGCCGGCGCGGCGTTGGCGGCCGTCGATCCGCCCGAGCCGCCCGCGACGGCGCCCTTCATCGCGCTGACACCGTTGCCGACCGTCGAACAGCCGGCGGCGGCAAGCGCGATCGCCGCCGCCAGAAGCCTGGTCGAGACGCTAGCGGATCGCATCGACGACCCCCTCGCTGACCTCGGTCTTGCCGTAGCGCACCGGACGCAGCTCGCGCAAGGCGTCGAAGCTGCTCTTGACCCACTTGTCGTAGACACCGGTCGCGGCGCGGTGCGCGTTCAGCTCGTGCAGCTCGGTCGCCTTCTCCTCGAACGGGAACGCCTGCTCCTCGAGCATCACGTTGTACTGCTCGAGCTCGGGCTTGGTCAGCTTCTTCGGCCGCTCGGACGACATCAGCGACTTGCCGAAGTCGCGGTACACGGTCGCGATGCGATACGTCGCGGCGGTCGTCACATCGGCGACGCCGTATTCGGCCGCGACCGAGTAGGCCTTCAGCGCCAGCTCCATCTTCTCCTTCTTCAGCTTCAGCTGGCGCTGCAGCGGCTCGACGAGCTCGACCCTGCGGAACTCGGCGGCGACCGGCTCGGCCATCGCGAGCGCCGCGGTCGCGCCGAGGTAGCGCGTGCGGTCGGTGCGCGCACCGGCGCCCGCCTGATCGGCGGCGAAGATCTCGCGCATCAGCGCCGCCTCGCGCGTCGGATTGGCGGTGTCGCGCGCGATCTGCGCGAGGCGCCAGCGCACCTCGACCTGCAGCTCGAGCGAGGGTGGATTGAGCGCGAGATAGCGCTCGTAGGCGCGCGCAGCCTGCGGCTTCGCGTTCGCCTTCTCGTACAGCTCGGCCGCCTGCCAGAGCGCGTCGCGCGCGACCTTGGGGTCCTTGCTGCTCGCCGCCAGGCGCTCGAACTCGGCCGCGGCGTTCGACCACTGGCCCTTCTCGAGATACACCACCGCGAGCTTCTTGCCGACCTCGGGCTGCAGCGCGTGGTTCGGGAAACGCTGGCGGAAGTCCTCCAGCGTCTTGATCGCGCCGTCCCAGTCCTTGATCGCGATCAGCGCCGCAGCGGCGTCGTACTGCGCGTTGGCGCGCACCGCCGAACCCGCGGAAGCGACGGTCCCGACGCGCGCGAAGTTCGCCGCAGCCTCCTGCTGTTTGCCGCTCGCGCGCGCGACCTCCGCCTGCTTGTAGATCGCCGCCGCCTGGCGCTCGACCAGGTCGGCGCGCGCCGGATCCTTTTCGGGGGTGAGCTTGATCGCCTCGGCGAATGCCTTCTCGGCGGCGCCGAAGGCGTGCTTGTCGAACGACGCATAAGCGATCACCGTCCACGCAACGCGCCGTTGTGCGTCGGCCGCCGGCGGCTTCAGCTCGACGACGCGCTGCGCGACCGCCCCCGCCTGATCGACCTCTTTCAGCGCGTAGAGCTTCTCGGCGGCGTCGGTGAGGACGAGGCCGTTGCGCGAATCGCCCGGGAACGCTTGCGCGAAGCGCAGCGCGCTCGCGACCGTCGTCCGCTGCAGCGCCGGCTGCTCGGCGGCAGTCGCCTTCTTCAGCAGCGCGGCATAGCTGAGCAGCGCGCCGTAGCCCGCTTCGGCACTCTTCTCGGTCTTCGCGTAGCCGTAGGCGACCTTCTCGTACTCGACCGCGGCCTCGGCGAACTTGCCGTCCTCGTAGAGGAGCTCTGCGAGCAGGAAGTTGCTCTGCGCCGCCGTCGGATCGTTCGGGAACGAAGTAAGGTACTCGCGATACCAGCGCACCGCCTCCTGCGAGTCGGCGCTCGACTTCGTCCGCTGCGCCATCGCGTGGTAGTGGCGCGCGAGCTCGGAAAGCCGGGTCTTGACGAGCGGCTGGGCGCGTTCCCAGCCTTGCGGATTGACGCGCCGGAACTCGCTCGTCCGCCCGTAGCGGGCGACGTATTCCTTGCGGGCCTCGATCCCTTGGTTGATGAAGCCGCTCTTCTCGTAGATCTCGATCACGCGCGCCTGCATCACCGGCGCCTGCGCGTGGAGCGGGTTCTTGCGCGCGAAGCTGTTGAAAGTGTCGGCAGCGTCCTTGGGGCGCTCCTGCCTGAGGTAGAGCTCGGCGAGCTGCTCGTAGATGCGGAACTCGTAGGTCTTGCGCGCCGGGGTCGTCACGAACGACGGGATCGACTCGGCGCCCTGCAGGTTGGCCAGGCTGATGCTGGCGACGCGGAAGGTGTCCTCGACGAGCTCGCGGTCCGCGCGGCTCAGCTCGGCAATCGATTCGAGCCCGATCTCGCCCTCGCGCCCGGCGACCTTGAGGTCGAGCACGCCGAGGAACGAGCGCAGCGCATCGTCGAGTCGGCCCTGCTTGTACTGCGACCAGCCGAGCATG
>DASXXO010000042.1:0-3198 GCA_036503045.1 Caldimonas sp.
CTACGTCAAGCCGACGCTCGCGGCCGGCGGCACGACGCTGGTCGATCTCGGCGGGCGAATGACGCTCTACTACGCCGTGCTCGCTGCGCTCGTCGCAACGTATGCGTTCATCGCGATGCTGCTCCGCTCGCGCTTCGGTCACGCGCTCGCGGGCATCCGCGTCAACGAGCAACGCATGCGCGCCGCGGGCTTTTCGACGACGCCGTACAAGCTCGCCGCGTTCGTCGTCGCCGGCGCGCTCGCCGGCCTCGCCGGCCTCCTGCTCGCGGTCAAGGACGGTGCCGTCAATCCGGAGCTGCTGTCGTGGCAAGAGTCGGGCGCGGTGCTGCTGATGCTGATCTTCGGCGGCATTGGCAGCCTTCGCGGCGCCGTGCTGGGCGCGATCGCGTTCACCTTGCTGAAGGAGTTGTTCCAGTCGGAAGCGCTGTTCGGCCCGATCGCACAGCACTGGCAGCTGACGCTCGGCTTGACGATCATCGCCTTCGTGGCCGCGCTGCCGCGCGGGCTGATCGGCCTCGGTGGGCAACTGCGCGCGTTGGCGCTCGGGCGGGCGGCGCGCGCTGCCAGGCGAACGGCATGAGCGCGGTGCTCGCCGATGCGGCCGGCCCGCGCCCAGCGGCGCGGCCGCTGCTCACGGCGATCGGCCTCGGGCGGCGCTTTCGCGGCCTCGCCGCGGTCGACAACGTCTCGCTCGACCTCGCCGTCGGCGAGATCCACGCCGTCATCGGCACCAACGGCGCCGGCAAGTCGACCCTCGTCAACATGCTCTCGGGCGAGCTTGCGCCGAGCGCCGGCACCATCCGCTTCGACAGCGTCGACATCACGCGTTGGTCGCAGCCGCGCCGCGCCCGCGCCGGCATCGGCCGCAGCTATCAGCGAACAACGATTTTCGGCGACTTCAGCGTCGTCGAGAACTGCCGCCTCGCGGCGCAGGCGAGCGCTCCGCACGCGTGGCGAGTCTGGCAGCCAGCGGCGCGCGACGCGCGCGGCGTCGCGGTCGCAGAGCGCGCGCTCGCCGCCGCCGGCCTCGACGGCGACGCCGGCCGCACGGCGGCGGCACTCAGCCACGGCGCGAAGCGCCAGCTCGAGATCGCGATGTGCCTCGCGACCGCTCCGCGTGCGCTCCTCCTCGACGAACCGCTCGCCGGCATGGGCGCCGAGGAGACCGGGCGCATGCTCGACCTGCTCGTCGGCCTGAAGGAGGGCCACGCGATCCTGCTCGTCGAGCACGACATGGACGCGGTCTTTCGCATCGCCGACCGCATCACCGTGATGGTCAACGGCCAGGTCATCGCGAGCGACACGCCGGAGCAGATCCGCACCGACCGCGCCGTCCAGCTCGCGTATCTCGGCGACGCGCATTGAGGCAACGATGAGTGCGCTGCTCGACATCGCCGACCTGCACGCCCGCTACGGCGACAGCCACGTCCTGCGCGGCGTCACGCTGCAGCTCGCCGCCGGCCGCTCGCTCGGCCTGCTCGGCAGGAACGGCATGGGCAAGACGACGCTGATCCGCACCGCGCTCGGCTACGTGCGCGCGACCGGGGGCAGTGTCGCCTGGCAAGGCCTTGCCGTGACCGGCGCGCCGCCCGAGCGGATGGCGCGTCTGGGCGTCGGCTACGTGCCCGAAGGGCGCGGCATCTTCGCCAACCTCTCGGTGCGCGAGAACCTCCTCATGTGCGCGCGTGCCGGCGCCGACGGCCGCCGCGAGTGGACGCTCGAGCGCGTCCTCGCGACCTTCCCGCGCCTCGCCGAGCGGCTCGGTCACGGCGGCCAGCAGCTCTCGGGCGGCGAGCAGCAAATGCTCGCGATCGGCCGCGCGCTCCTCACCAATCCGCTCCTGCTGATCCTCGACGAGGCGACCGAAGGCCTCGCACCGTTCGTCGTCGCCGAGATCTGGCGAACGATCGCGACGATCCGCACGAGCGGCATCGCCACCCTGATCGTCGACCGCAACGCGCACGCGGTGCTCGCCCACACCGACGACGCCGTCGTCCTCGAAAAGGGCCGCGTCGTCCTGGCCGGAACGTCGGCCGAGCTCGCGGCCGACCGCGAGGCACTGGCGCGCACGCTCGGCGTCTGAGCCGCCGTAGACTGCGCTTCGCCCTTCCGTCTGGGAGGCCACATCATGATTCTCGAAGTCGCCGACATCCGCATCACGCCCGGCAAGAACGCCGAATTCGAGACGGCGATCGCGCGCGGTCTCGGCACCGTCCTGCCGCGCGCTACCGGCTTCGTCGCGCACCAGGTGCAGCGAGGCATCGAGTCGCCCGATCGCTATCTGCTCATGATCTGGTGGCACTCGGTCGAGAACCACACCGTCGACTTTCGCCAAGGTCCCCTCTTCGCCGAGTGGCGCTCGCACATCGGCCAGTTCCTCGCGTCGCCGCCGCAGGTCGAGCACTTCGACCTCGCGCTCGAGTCTGCCTGACGCGCTCCACTCGACCTCGCAAGACTCGTCGCGCAGAGTCGAGCGTGGAGCACCGAGGACGGTGCCGAACTCCGTTCTCCTCTCACTGGCCCGGCCGCGACTTTGCACGCTCCACTCGGAGCAAGGCGGGACTTGGTGCGGCGCTGACCAAGAAGCCGCCTAGCCGGCACGTAGCGTTATGAACCAAGCGCAGAAGCAAACGCCGAAACTGTTCTTCGCACCGGCGTGAGCGCTTCTTACAGTCCACGCTCCGACGCTTGGCGTCTGTACGAACGAGGCGATGGATTCGGCGAAGGCGACGTCTCTCTACTCGCGTGCCACCGCGGGATTCGACGAGCGCGTCGAGAGCGCGCGACGGTTGCTTGCACGCGCCGCCGAAGCGCATGCGGGCGCCATCGTCCAGGCGTCGAGCCTCGGTGCCGAGGACCAGGTCCTCACCGACCTGATTGCACGCGACCGGCTGCCGATCGCGATCGCGACGCTCGACACCGGCAAGCTGCACGGCGAGACGCTGGCGCTGATCGAGGCGGTGCGCGAGCGCTATGGCCTCTTCGTCGAGCGCTACCGGCCGGTGCATGAAGCGGTGATCGCGTTCGTCGGTCGCAACGGCGACGACGCGATGCGAAAAAGCGTCGAGCTGCGCAAGGCGTGCTGCGCACTCCGCAAGGTCGAGCCGCTGGGGCGCATGCTCGCCGGCCGCACGGCGTGGGTCACGGGCCTTCGGCGCGAGCAGTCGAGCGACCGCGCGGCGGTCGCGTTCGAGGCCA
>DASXXO010000043.1:0-3976 GCA_036503045.1 Caldimonas sp.
TTGATGAAGCCGATGCGCGCGCCTTCGTCGATGACATCGTCGAGACGACGGCATCGAACTCGAAGCGAGTTATGCACCATAGAAATCGTGCCCGTGCGCAGTCCGCTCAGCGCCGAGTGCGACGGATCGACGAAGAACTCCTTCGTCCCGTTCCCTTCATCGAGAGCGACTTCGACGACGCTCGGGAACTTATTGCGCAACCACGTCGCCTTGTGCGGAACTGGCTCGAATGCACGGTGACGACCGCGCGGAGCCAGGGTCACGATCTTCTGCAGGTAGACACCCAGGTGGCAGCCGACGTCGATGCAGTTCGTATTCGCGCCGATCACTGCGCGCGTGACCCGGTCGACGCGCTCGTCTTCCTGGAAGAGTTCGGCGAGCTCTGGATGAGCGCGTCGATACGCGGTGCCTTTCACGCGTCGCAACCACTCGGCAGGCCGTTGCAATGGCGTTCCGATCAGGTGCGATGCGACCCGCTCGTACAGCGACATCGGGTGACTCTTCGCGCTCGATCGGGTGTACGGGGCGGGGATCTTCGGCGCTCTTCAGCCGACCAGTTGCGCGTTCGAGAGGGCCGCGAGGATGCGCTCGGAGGCATGGCCATCGCCGAAGGCGCCACTCGCCGGCGTCGTTTCTGCATGGCGCGGCTCGTTCAGCAGGCGCGACGCGGCCTCTACGATCGCCTGAGAGTTCGTGCCGACGACCTCGGCGACGCCCGCTTCGACCGCCTCGGGCCGCTCGGTGTGCTCGCGCAGGACCAGGACCGGCTTGCCGAGCGCGGTGCACTCTTCCTGCACCCCACCGGAGTCGGTGAGCACAAGCGCGGCGCTCTCGAGCGCGCGGACAAATGCGCTGTAACCAAGCGGCTCGCCCAGCAGCGCGCGCGGGTGTCCGCCGAGCTGTTCGCTCAAGACATCGCGCACGCGCGGATTCGGATGCATCGGAATCCACGCCAGCGTCTGCGGATGACGCTCGAGAAGCACGCGCACTGCATCGCAGATCCGGAAGAGAGCGTCGCCGTGGTTCTCGCGCCGATGCGTGGTGACGAGGATGTACGTCGATGCCGGTACGCCTGTGCAGGAAGTGCGTGCGACCGAGGCGAGGTCGCGCGCGCGCAGCAGCGCATCGACCACGGTGTTTCCGGTCAGAACGATGGCGCTCGGGTCGACGCCTTCGCGCAGCAGGTTGCGCCGCGCGCCTTCGGTCGGCGCGAAGTGCAGGTCCGCGAGACGCGTCGTCAGCAGGCGGTTGGTCTCCTCGGGAAACGGGCTGTATCGACGGCCGGTTCTGAGGCCTGCTTCCACGTGGCCCACGCGCGCGCGGCTGTAGAACGCGGCCAGAGCGCCGGCCAGGGTCGTCGTCGTGTCGCCTTGGACGAGCACCCAGTCGGGGCGATCTCGCGCAATGAGGTCGGAGAGGCCGCGCACACTTGCGGAGAGCACGTGCGCTGGCTCCTGGTCCGGCTGCATCACCTTCAGGTCGACGTCTGCCTCGAGACCGAATTCCGTCAGCAACTCGTCGACCAGCTCCCGGTGCTGTCCGGTCCTGACGATGCGGACCTCGAACTCGCCCGGGCGCGCGCGCGCGGCGAGGATCACCGGGGCGAGCTTGATCGCCTCGGGTCGCGTGCCGATGACGGTCGCGATGCGGATCGGTCGCATCTCAGCTCTCGCGCAGCCAACGCTTCGTTCGCACGAGGAGCGCACGGCCGATCAGGAAGCAGAAAATCGTGTTGGTGACGACATAGCGCGGCGTCAGGCGGCGCGGCTCCTGCGCCATGCGCACGAGCCATTCGAGGCCGGCGCGCCCCATCCAGGGCCGCGCCCGAAAGCGCGCGCCGGCGAGGACGTCGAGGCTGCCGCCGACGCCCATCGCGATGCCCACGCCGAGCCGATCCCAGTTCGCTTCGATGTAGCGCTCCTGCCGCGGCGTTCCCATGCCGACGAAGAGCAGGCCGATCGAACGCGAACGAATCACCTCTGCGCGTTCGGTCGCCTGCTCGAGAGGGAAATATCCATCCGATCCGTCGATAATCAATCCGGGATGTCGCTCACGCAGGCGCGCGACGGCGCGAGCGACGAGGGCCGGCGTCGAGCCGAGAAGATAGACGCGCGTCTTGTCCATGGCCGCGCGCCGGCAAAGCGCCTCGATCAGGTCGATGCCGGTCACGCGCTCGGGCACTCGCTCCCCGAACAGGCTCGCGCACCAGACGATCGGCTGGCCATCGGCGACGACCAACAAGCCGCGCTCGACGAACGACTGGAGCTGCGTGTTCCTGCGCATGGCCATCAGCGTCGCGACGTTCACCGTGCACACCCAACCGCGAACTCCCGTACGCAAGCATCCGACGATGGCATCGACGGCCTCGTCGAACGTGAGCGGATCGAACGCTCCGTTCAGGACGACGGCTCGCCGTGTCATGGCATCAAGTCCTTGCGCAGCCACATCGCATCGACGAAGAACTTCGCTGCCCAGTTCGGCAGCAACATCGGAGAGTAGCGGCCCCACACCGGTTGTGATCCCTTGATCCCCCCCCTGATTCCGGGGTCGTCGGCGTCGAGGTCCTGCGTCGCCATGACGTGGTCGAGTGCGCGAACGGTTCCCATCAGGTAGTTCTTGCTTCCCGAGCAAGTATGCAGGCGCGCCCAGACGATCGCGAACTGGCAGTTGCCGGTCAGGCAGCATGAGCTGGAGGCGGGCGCGCCTTCCACAGTAACCATCGAGGGCAGGTGCCCGTCGTCGGACAGGTGAAGCAGCATCGCCTCTGCGCAGCGCCGGGCGGCATTGACGTAGCGGTGTTCGCCGAGAAGCATCCCCGATTCGAGCAATCCGCGTGCGGTATACGCGATCGTATGGGTAAACGGCGGCCGTCCGCGCCGGAACCCGCAGCGGTCGAAGAATCCGCTCGGCTGTTGCTCGTCGAGCGCCCAATCCAGATTGCTTCGCACCACGGCCTCGCGTAGGGGATCGAATTCGAGCTCGTTCATGAGCAGCAGCGCCCAGGCGGTCCGGGTGTTGTACACGTGCGGCGTGTCCAGGTGCTCGTTGCGTGTCCAGCGTAAATCGCCGCCGGCAATGCGCGTAAGCCAGCCCGCCGCGCGGCGCGCCGCCGTCAGCAGCTCGGGAGCGCCGGTCGTCTGATAGCCGCGGACCAGTCCGAACAGGACTTGGCCGGTGTCGAAGACGATTCCCTCGCGACCGTAGCGTGGATTGGCGTACGAGCCGTCGGCGTTCTGGATCGCGAGCAGCCAGCGCAGGACGCGTTCGGCGCGTTCCGCATAAGCCGGGTCTCGTCGGCGAGCGAGGCGCAGGAACGTAGTGGCGATGTACCCCGAGGTCTCGGGATAGGACGGACGCCAGCCGCCGCGCAGCGAGTACCCATAGCTCACTCCGCCGTCGCTGGAGGCGTCCTGGGCTCGACAAAGCCACGCTTCGGCGGCCAGAAGACGGGTCTCCAGCGACGCGGCAGGAGATGTTCTGCCGCGCAGATCGTCGAGTGCCAGGCGAGCGAAGCCGACGATCGGCTTCGGCATCGCTAACGTCTCGGATTCGACGAGTCCTGCGCTCGGGCTGCGCAGACCGCGCAATCGGGATCCCGTCGGACGAGTACTTCTGTCCACTCCATCGATCTCGCATCGAGCATTTGCAGTCGGCCGGCAAGCGATTCGCCGATGCCGACGATGAGCTTCAGCGCCTCGGCGGCCTGCATGCTGCCGATGATGCCAACCAGCGGCGCGAGAACGCCCATCGTCGAGCACGCCACGTCCGCGAACGACGCGTCACGCGGAAACGCGCAGGCGTAGCAGGGCGATGCCGACGAGCGGAGGTCGTAGACCGAGATCTGACCATCGAACCCGATCGCAGCCCCGGCGACGAGCGGCTTCGAATGAGCGACGCACGCTGCATTCACCGCATGACGGGTCGCGAAGTTGTCGCTGCAATCGACGACGACGTCGGCGTCGGCGACGAGCTCGAG
>DASXXO010000044.1:0-3208 GCA_036503045.1 Caldimonas sp.
GCGCTCCGCCCCGACGGCGCGACCCAGTCGCGCGACATCGCCGAGCTCGTCGCCGACGCCATGCGCGTCGCGTCGCCGGCGCCTGCGGAGCGCGCGTAGTCGAAGAGCGTTTCGACCAGATAAAGGATCGGCGCGCAGGGCACACTGGCACCCTCCGACCGCGAGCCGGACGCTCTCGAAGTTCCAGACGAACGGCCTGCTCGCCGTCAGCGCCAGATTCGAGGCCGCGGATGCCGCCGGCCTGCAGCGGCTGCTCGACGGCGCCGCCGCCTAGCCGCTAGACGTCCTCGGGCACCATCTCGATCGCGCCGCACGGGCACTCGGAGACGCAGACGCCGCAGCCCTTGCAGTAGTCGTAGTTGAAGGCGAAGCGGTTGCCCGGGCCGAGCTTGACGACCGCGTTGTCGGGGCAGACGCCGTAGCAGTTGTCGCACTCGAAGCAGTTGCCGCAGCTCAGGCACCGGCGCGCCTCGAACAGCGCGTTGTCTTCGGTGAGGCCGCCCTGCACCTCGTCGAAGCTGCTGGTGCGCCGCGCGAGGTCGAGCTGCGGCCGCACCGTCTTCGGCGCGTCGGTGTAGTACCAGGTGTTGAGCCGCTCGAAGGTCGCTGTCGGGTGCTTCGGCGCCGGCGCGAGGCGAGCGCCGCGCAGCCACGCGTCGATGTGGCGCGCCGCCTTCTTGCCGTGGCCGATCGCGACAGTGACGTTGCGCTCCGCGGGAACCATGTCGCCGCCGGCGAAGAGGCCAGGAAAGCCCGTCATCATCGTCGCGCGGTCGACCTGGACCACGCCGTCTTCGACCGTCAGCCCGGGGACGCCCTCGAGCAGCGAGAGGTCGACGTCCTGGCCGAGCGCGAGGACGACCGAATCGGCCGCCAGCGTCTCGAGCTCGCCGGTCGGCTGCGGATTGCCTTTTTCGTCGAGCCGCATCTTCTCGATCGTCAGCGCGCCGCCCTCGGCTTGCTTGATCGTCGACAGCCACTTCACCATCACGCCTTCCTCGAGCGCCTCCTCGACCTCGAAGTCGTGCGCCGGCATCTTCTCGCGCGTGCGCCGGTAGACGATGATCGCCTCGGTCGCGCCGAGGCGCTTGGCGGTGCGGGCGACGTCGATTGCCGTGTTGCCGCCGCCGTAGACGACGACGCGCCGGCCGAGCATCGGCGGCTCCTCGCCCTCCATCGAGCGCAGCACCGCGACCGCGTCGAGGATGCGCGCCGAGTCCTTGGCCGGGATGAACGCGCGCTTGGCGATGTGCGCGCCGACGGCGAGGAAGGCGGCAGCGAAGCTGCCGTCCTTCATCGTGCGCGCGATGTCGTCGACCTTGGTGCCGAGCCGGACCGTCACGCCCATCTCGACGATGCGCTGCATCTCGGCGTCGAGCACATCGCGCGGCAACCGGTATTTCGGAATGCCGAAGCGCATCATGCCGCCCATCATCGGGCCGGCTTCCATCACCGTGACCGCGTGGCCGAGGCGGCGCAGGTGGTACGCGGCCGACATTCCCGACGGTCCGCCGCCGACGATGAGGACGTGGCGCCCCGACTCGGTCTGGGGTCGCTCGAACCACCAGCGGTTCTTCAGCGCTTCGTCGCCGAGGAAGCGCTCGACCGAGTTGATGCCGACGGCCGCGTCGATCCTGGCGCGGTTGCACACGCTCTCGCACGTGTGATAGCAGACGCGTCCCATGATCGCCGGGAACGGGTTGTCGCGCGTCAGGTGACGCCAGGCCGCCTCGTAGCTGCCGCTCTCGGCGTCGAAGAGCCAGCCCTGGATGTCCTCGCCGGCGGGGCACTCGCCGTTGCACGGCGGCAGCCGGTCGACGTAGACCGGCCGCTCGGTACGCCACGAGCCGGTCTTGTTGGCGAGCGAAGAGCCCGGGTCGAGCGTGATCGCGAACGGCTTTTGCATCGTCATGCGGTCGCCTCTTCTTCCAGCAGGCCGTAGCGCCTGATGTTGCGATCGGCATCGGCCTGGATTCGCGCCAGCAGCTCCGGATGGCCTTTCGCGCCGAACAGATGGGCAAAGCGCTTTTGCGGGCGCAGGTACTCTTCGACCGGTTGGCGGTGCCGGATCTTCGTGACCCGCTTCACTTCGCCGTGCTCGGCCTCGAAGACCGGAAAGATTCCGGTCTCGCGCGCCAGCCGCGCGAGCCGGATCGTGTCGTGGCTCGCCGAGCCCCAGCCGAGCGGGCACGGCACCAGGATGTGCAGGTAGCGCGCGCCGTGCACGCCCATCGCGTGCTCGACCTTGGCCTCGAGGTCGTGCAGGTCGTCGACGGTCGCGGTCGCGACGTAGGGGATCTCGTGCGCCATCGCGATCCGCGGCAGGTTCTTGCCCTTGCCGAATTCGGCGCCAGGTGCCGGCCCCACCGCCAGGGTCGTCGCCGTGCGCGCCCCGGGCGGCGTCGCCGAGCTGCGCTGGACGCCGGTGTTCATGTAGGCCTCGTTGTCGTAGCAGATGTAGAGCACGTCGTCGTTGCGCTCGAACATCCCCGACAGGCAGCCGAAGCCGATGTCGGTCGTCCCGCCGTCGCCCCCCTGCGCGACGACACGCACGTCGCTCAGCGCCTTGCCGCTCTTTTGCGCCTTCACCTTGAGCGCCGCGGCAATGCCGGTGCCGACCGCGGCGGCGTTGCCGAACAGCGAGTGGATCCACGGCAGCTGCCACGACGACTCGGGATACGGCGTCGAGAACACCTCGAGGCAGCCGGTCGCGTTGGCGGCGATCAGGCGGCGCGAGGTCGCGCGCATGGCAGCGTCGATCGCATAGCGCGCGCCGAGCGCCTCGCCGCAGCCCTGGCATGCGCGGTGGCCCGAGTTGAGCGAGTTGCTGCGCGCGATCGAGGCCTGCACCGTGCGCAGCTTCGGCGAGAGCAGGCGGTTTCCGACCGTGAACGTGCCGGTCTGGTAGAACTTGATCTGCTGATCCATCACGCGACCTTTGCGGCGACGGTGCCGACGTCGCGCAGCAGGTTCTCGGCGATCGGCCCGCTCCTGCGCGTCTGTGATTCGCGCTCGAGCTGACGCTGGACGATGCGCCAGTCGAGGTCGAGGAGGTGAGCGGCTGCAACAGGTCGGCGACCGCGTCGCGCAGCATCCGCTCGAGCGATGCCTTCGTGATCGCACGGCCGCCGAGGCCGGCGATGACCGTGTAGCCGTGCAGCTGCAGACCCGAGAGGGCGACCCGGACGTCGGTCGAGACGACGCCGCC
>DASXXO010000045.1:0-3533 GCA_036503045.1 Caldimonas sp.
CAACGCCGCGAACAGGCGGCGCCCGTAGCCCATGGTCGCCATGCGCGGATCGCAGACGACGAGAAGGCCCTGGTCGGTTTCGCTCCGGATCAGCCGGCCGGCGCCCTGCTTCAGCGCCACCGCCGCCTCGGCAACGAAGTACGCGGCGAACGCGTTGCGGCCCTCGGCCTCTAGCCGCTGCACGCGTGCTTCGACGAGCGGATCGTTGGGCGGCGGAAACGGCAGCTTGTCGATGACGACGCACTGGAGGCGCGCGCCCGGGACGTCGACGCCTTCCCAGAAGCTCTGCGAGCCGACCAGAACGGCGCGCGGCGCATCGAGGAAGCGCTGCATCAGCTGCCGCTTCGATCCTTGGCCCTGCACCAGCACCTCGATCTCGTCGCCTTCGGCGTCGAATGCAGCGCGCATTTGCGCGCCGACGGCCTGCAGCGAGCGCAGCGTCGTCGTCAGCACGAACGTGCGGCCGCCGAGCGCGCGCGCGCAGCGGCCGGCGAGCCGGGCGACCGCGTCGGCATGGCCGGGCTCGCTCGGCTTCGGGAACGCGCGCGGCACCCAGACGCGTGCGTTCGCCTGGTAGTCGAACGGACTGCCGAGCCGCACGATGCGTGCGTCCTCGAGGCCGGCAGGCTCGGTGAACCAGGAGAGGCGATCGTCGTCGCCGAGCGTCGCCGACGTGAAGATCCACGCCTTTGGCCCGCCGCGCATCTGCTCGCCGAGCGCATCGCGGATGTCGAGCGGCGACTCGATCAGGCGCACCTGGTGCGCGAGCAGGTCGATCCAGCGGATCTGCCCGGCGCGCGGCCGTTCGCCGAACGCGACCGCGAGCTCGGCGAGGCGGCAGGCGCGCTCATGCAGGCGGACGAAGTCGGGCGCGAGCTCGCTGACCGTGGCGAGCGCCGCGGCTGCGCCTCGGCACGCCTCGCCGACGCGCGCGAGCGCAGCGACGAAAGCAGGCGCATCGTGCCGCTCGGCCCAGCGCAGCTTGATCGCGCCGCGCAGCTCCCCGACGTCGCCGTGCGCGGCGATGCGGAGCTCGCGCGCCGCGTGGTCGCAGGCGGCGGCGAGCTCCTGCCATTGCACCAGCCCGCGCGCCTGCTGCAGGCCGGCCGCAAGCAAGTCGCGCGCGAAGTCGATCAGCTGCGCCGAACCGAGCGTGGTGCCGAGAAACTGCACGCCGGCCTCGCCGAGCTGGTGCGCCTCGTCGAAGATCGCCACCTCGACGCTCGGCAGCAGCTCGGCGACGCCGCTGTCGCGCAGCGCCATGTCGGCGAAGAAAAGGTGATGGTTGACGACGACGACGTCGGCAAGCATCGCCTCGCGCCGCGCCTTCATCACGTGGCAACGGCGATACTCCGGGCACTCGCTGCCGAGGCAGTTCTCGCGCGACGAGGTCACCAGCGGGATGATGCTGCTGCGCTCGTCGAGGCCGCCGAGCTCGGCGAGGTCGCCGCTCGCGGTCGTCTGCGCCCAGGCCTCGACCTTGGCGAGCGCGCGCAGCGCGAAGCGGTCGGGCAGCTGCGCGTCGTGACGGGCGCGGCCGAGCCGGTGCAGGCACAGGTAGCTCGCGCGGCCCTTGAGCAAGGCGACGCTCACCGGCAGCTGAAGCGCGCTGCGCAGGCGCGGCAGATCGCGCACGAAGAGCTGGTCCTGGAGCGTCTTGGTCGCCGTGCTGAGCAAGGTGCGCGCACCGCTCAGGAGCGCCGGCACGAGATACGCGAAGGTCTTGCCGACTCCCGTGCCCGCCTCGACGACGAGCGCGCTGCGCTCCTCGATCGCGTCGGCGACCGCGAGCGCCATCTCGCGCTGGACGGCGCGCTCGGCGTGGTTCGCATCGACCGCCGCGAGCGCGCCGTTCGCACCGAGCGCACGCTCGACCGCATCGTGCAGCGATGGCGCCGACGGCTGCCGCTCGGCGGCCGTCGACGTCATGCAGGCCGCAGCGGCTCGAGCTCGCTTTCGAGACGGGTGATCTTGTCGCGCAGGACCAGGCGGCGCTTCTTCAACCGTCGCAAGGTGAGGTCGTCGGTGGTCGCGTCGAGCAGCGCGCGATCGATCAGATCGTCGAGGTCGGCGTGCTCGATGCGCAGCTCGATCAGCTGGCGCGGCAGGGAGTGCAGTTCATCGTCCATGGACAGCTCCGACGCGCGACTAGTTCGCGGTTTTGGGCCCTTGGGACAGTATCAAACCGATTATAGTTTTCGGCCATGAGTACCTCGAGCCTCGGTTACCGGCTGTCCGCGACGACCGGTATTCACCGGGGCGATCGCGCATACCAGCAGGACCAGGTTCAGATCCTCCCCCATGCGCGAGTCCCCGGCTGCGTCATGGGCGTTCTCGCCGACGGGATGGGAGGCAAGAGCGGCGGCCGCAAGGCCGCCGACCAGGTCATCCTCACCGCCCAGCAGCTGTTCGAGCGCTATTCGCCGACCCGGGACGACCCTGCCGAGGCGCTCAAGCAGCTCGTCCTCGAGGCCCACCTGATGATCAAGCTGACGGCGATCACCTCGGAGGAGGAGCCGCACAGCACGATCGCCGCCTTCCTCATCAGCCCGACGCGCGAGTGCGAATACGTCCACGCGGGCGACTCGCGCATCTACCACTTCCGCAACGCCGAGATGGTGAGCCGCTCGATCGACCACTCGTACGTGCAGCGCCTGGTCGACGAGCGCCAGATCACCGAGGAAGAAGCGAACAGCCACCCGCAGTCGAACCTGCTCACCGGCTGCCTGGGAACGTTCCAGGACCCGCCGTTGTCGCAGAGGCACATCGAACGGCTCGAGATCGGTGACAGCGTGCTGTCGTGCAGCGACGGCCTCTGGCACTACTTCACTCCGCGCGAGCTCGGCGCGATCGTCCACGCGCTGCCGCCGCGCGAGGCGACCGAGATGCTGGTCGGCAAGGCGCGCCAGCGTGCGCGCGGCTCGGGCGACAACCTCTCGCTCGCGCTGGTCCGGGTCGAGCAGCTGACCTGAGGGTCAGCGCGCCGGCACCGACGCCGGCACCGGTAACGGCGCCGCCGCGGGATGCTCCTTGAGCCGCTCGGCGGTCTCTTCCTCCACCTTCTGGCGATGCTCCTCCGCCTGGCGCACGCGCGTCTCGTAGCTCGCCCGGCTCTGCGCCTCGCGCTCGCTCCGCTCGGCCGCCGAGGGCGTGCGACTCCGCCCCTGCTCGATGGTCATGCCCGCACGCGCGGGCCGCTCGAGCGGCGCGCCGCTCCGCGCCGGCGCGCGGGCTGCGCTCTCGTGCCGAGGCTCGAGCGGGCGCGGCGCCTCGGCGCGCGGCGCCGAGGCGGCGCGCGCCGCCCGCTCCTCGTCGCGCCGGGCATCGTCTGCGGCCTTCGCGGCAAGCTCGGCGCGCCTTGCCGCGGTCTGCTCGCGGCGCTCTGCCTCGTCGAGCGCGAGCGTGAATGCGGCGAACGCTTCATCGTTACGTCGTGCGTCGACGATGCCAAGCGAGAGCGCCGCCGCGGTCTCGACGAACTGCGCGCGCGGCAGCTGAAGCTCGACGAGAAGGAGCGCCACGAGCGCACTGCC
>DASXXO010000046.1:0-10743 GCA_036503045.1 Caldimonas sp.
ATGTCGGTCTTCGGTTCTCGAAAGGCGCGCCGTGCAGCCTTTCGATCTTATTGCAACGCAGCAGACTTTACCTCGCGCGCGCTCCTGAAATCGCCGCGCCGCCCGCGGTCGTCGGCGACCGCCGACTGCCATAAACTTCGAGGATCCCGCGCGCTGTCGCCTGCGCCGCGCGCCGCCGGATCTCCCCCACTCGCCCGGAGAAAGCACCATGAAGTCCCCTGCCCGCGTCGCGGTCACCGGCGCTGCCGGCCAGATCGGCTACGCCCTGCTCTTTCGCATTGCCTCGGGCGAGATGCTCGGCAAGGACCAGCCGGTCATCCTCCAGCTGCTCGAGATTCCCGACGAGAAGGCCCAGAAGGCGCTCAAGGGCGTGATGATGGAGCTCGACGACTGCGCCTTTCCGCTGCTCGCCGGGATGACCGCGCACGGCGATCCGATGACCGCGTTCAAGGACGCCGACTACGCGCTGCTCGTCGGCGCGCGGCCGCGCGGCCCGGGGATGGAGCGCAAGGACCTTCTTTCGGCGAACGCGCAGATCTTCACCGCGCAGGGCAAAGCGCTCGACGCGGTCGCCTCGCGCAAGATCAAGGTTCTGGTCGTCGGCAATCCGGCCAACACCAACTCCTGGATCGCGATGAAGAGCGCCCCCGGCCTGCCGCGCCGCAACTTCACGGCGATGCTGCGCCTCGACCACAACCGCGCCGCCAGCATGCTCGCGGCCAAGACCGGCAAGCCCGTCGCCTCGATCGAGAAGCTCGCGGTCTGGGGCAACCATTCGCCGACGATGTACCCCGACTACCGCTTCGCGACCGTCGACGGCCAGCCGGTCAAGGCGATGATCAACGACGACGCCTGGAACCGCGACGTGTTCCTGCCGACCGTCGGCAAGCGCGGCGCGGCGATCATCGAGGCGCGCGGCCTCTCGTCCGCGGCCTCGGCGGCGAACGCGGCGATCGACCACGTGCGCGACTGGGTGCTCGGAACGAACGGCCGCTGGGTGACGATGGGCATTCCGTCCGACGGCCAGTACGGTATTCCGAAGGACATGATGTTCGGCTATCCGGTGACGACCTCGGGCGGCGACTACAAGCTCGTCGAAGGCCTGCCGATCGACGCGTTCAGCCAGGAGCGCATCAATCTGACGCTGAAGGAGCTGACGGAAGAGCAGGAAGGCGTGAAGCACCTCGTCTGAACGCGTTGCGGCGACGCGCTGCGCGGTGATCGCGTGCAGCCCGTGAAGCAGTTCCCGCGACTGCGGTAACGGCCGGTAAACCGGGCGCCCCACGGCCGTCGCTGCATCACAATCTGCGCCGTTCGTCTGTCGCCCGAAAGGTCACTGCCATGCCGATTTCCCTGCAACGTATCGCGCCCGACGTCGCCGCGCTGATCGTCGCCGCGTTCGCGCTCGCTCCGGCGCTCGCCGCCGATCCCGCGCCGAAGAAGCCACTCGTCAAGATCCTGAAGAAGACGCCGCCGCCGGCGGCGCCGACGATTCCCGATGCCCAGCCCGAGCAGGTCAAGGCGGCCGAGCTTGTCTACTACGGCTCCTACGAATGCGAGTTTCAGCAAAGCGTGAGCGTCGTACAGAGCCCGAAGCATTCGTCCTATGTCGACGTCGTGCTCGGCAAGCAGAGCTGGCTCATGAAGCCGGTGCTGTCGTCGACCGGCGCGGTCCGTCTCGAGGACGTACGGGGCGAGACGCTGATGGTGCAGATCGCGAGCAAGTCGATGCTCCTCAACGTGAAGACCGCGCATCGTCTCGTCGACGACTGCGTGAGCCCGAAGCAGCGCGAGCTGATCGCCGAGGCGAAAGCCACCAAGGCGGCCGCCGAGGCCGCACCGGTCAAGGCCAGCGAGCAGGCGGGCACGGCGGCAGCGCCCGCAACGACGCCGCTGCTGAAGTGACCCGGAGGCATCCCTTCTCGCCGATGGCGATGTAGCCGGCATTGTCCCGAGCGAGGCGACGCGCCCTGCGGGGCGCGTCGTCGTTTGCGGCGTGCGCGGCGGTCGCGCTCGATAATCCGCGCATGGCGCGTCCGTTCAACTTCAGCCCGGGGCCGGCCGTCCTTCCCGAGCCGGTGCTGCGCCAGGCCGCCGCCGAGATGCTCGACTGGCACGGCAGCGGGATGTCGGTGATGGAGATGAGCCATCGCGGCAAGGAGTTCATGTCGATCTACGGCGCGGCGCAGGCTTCCCTGCGTGCCCTGCTCGCGGTCCCCGACAGCTACAAGGTGCTCTTCCTGCAGGGCGGCGCGATCGGCGAGAACGCGTTCGTGCCGATGAACCTGCTGTGCGGAAAGACCCGCGCCGACTACGTCGACACCGGCGACTGGTCGCGGCGCTCGATCGCCGAAGCCGGCCACTTCTGCGCCGTCAACGTCGCCGCGAGCGCCGAGGGCAGCGGCTACACGGCGATCCCGGCGCAGCGCGAGTGGCGCCTCGACCCGGGCGCAGCCTACGTCCACATCTGCTCGAACGAGACGATCATCGGCCTCGAGTACCACTGGACTCCCGCGACCGGCGACGTGCCGCTGGTCGCCGACATGTCCTCCGACATCCTGTCGAGGCCCATCGAGGTGGCGCGCTACGGCCTGATCTATGCCGGCGCGCAGAAGAACATCGGCCCGGCCGGGCTCACGCTGGTCATCGTCCGCGACGACCTGCTCGGCGGCGCGCTGCCGACGACGCCGAGCGCATTCAACTACGCGATCCAGGCGGCCAACGACTCGATGATCAACACTCCGCCGACCTATGCGATCTATCTCGCCGGGCTGGTCTTCGACTGGATCGCCGCGCAGGGCGGACTGGCGGCGATGGGCGAGCGCAACCGGGCGAAGGCCGGACTCCTCTACGGCGTGCTCGATGCGAGCGGCTTTTACCGCAAGCCGATCGTGCCGGCGGACCGCTCGCTGATGAACGTGTGCTTCCACCTGCCCGATCTGGCGCTCGATGCGCCCTTCCTCGCCGGCGCGCGCGCGGCGGGACTGCTCAACCTCAAGGGCCACCGCATCGTCGGCGGGATGCGCGCATCGATCTACAACGCGATGCCGATCGAAGGCGTGCGCGCGCTCGCCGACTACCTGGGCGAGTTCGAGAAGCGCCACGGGTGAGCGGCTCCGGGATGTCGCCGCCATGGCCTCGAACCTGAATGCATCGATGGTAGGTACGATTCATGGATAGGGAATCGAGTCAGAAGGAAGCTTCCGGGACTTTCAAAGGGTTGAAAGCCATCGATCCCGGGTCGCGCTGAGCGGCCCCAGCCGAGCGAGAACGACATGCCCCACTCCTTCCACAACACGCTGCGCACCTTCAAGACCGCTTCCGGCAAGACCGGCAGCTTCTGGTCGCTCCCCGAGCTCGCGAAGACCTACCCCAACGTCAACCGCCTGCCGGTATCGCTGCGCATCGTCCTCGAGTCGGTGCTGCGCAACTGCGATGGCAAGAAGGTGACTGCCGAGCACGTCGTCGAGGTCGCCGGCTGGCAGGCGAACGCGCCGCGCCAGGACGAGATCCCGTTCGTCGTCGCGCGCGTCGTGCTCCAGGACTTCACCGGCGTGCCGCTGCTCGCCGACCTGGCGGCCATGCGCACGGTCGCCGACCGGACGGGCAAGGACCCGAAGGCGGTCGAGCCGCTGGTGCCGGTCGACCTCGTCGTCGACCACTCGGTGATGATCGACTACTTCCGCACCAGGGACGCGCTCGACCTCAACATGCGGCTCGAGTTCAAGCGCAACGTCGAGCGCTACCAGTTCATGCGCTGGGGCATGCAGGCGTTCGACACCTTCAGCGTCGTGCCGCCCGGGTTCGGCATCGTCCACCAGGTCAACCTCGAGTACCTCGCGCGCGGCGTCCACAAGGCGGCCGGGGCGGCGGCCAAGCCTGCGGTGTACTACCCCGACTCGCTGGTCGGCACCGACAGCCACACGACGATGATCAACGGCATCGGTGTCGTCGGCTGGGGCGTCGGCGGGATCGAGGGCGAAGCGGCGATGCTCGGCCAGCCGGTCTACTTCCTGACGCCCGACGTGGTCGGCTTCGAGTTCACCGGGCGCCTGCGCGAAGGCGTGACGGCGACCGACCTGGTCCTCACGGTCACCGAGATCCTGCGGCGCGAGAAGGTGGTCGGCAAGTTCGTCGAATTCTTCGGCCCCGGCATCGAGAGCCTGTCGGTTCCCGACCGCGCGACGATGGCCAACATGGCGCCCGAGTACGGCGCGACCATGGGGTTCTTCCCGGTCGACGACAAGACGGTCGAGTACTTCCGCGGCACCGGGCGCACGGCGAGCGAGATCGAATTCTTCGAGGCGTACTTCAAGGCCCAGGGCCTCTACGGCATGCCGCGCGCGGGCCAGATCGACTACAGCAAGGTGGTTCGCCTCGACCTGGGGAGCGTCGCGCCGAGCCTCGCCGGCCCGAAGCGGCCGCAGGACCGGATCGAGATCGGCCGCGTCAAGGAGCAGTTCACGGCGCTCTTCAGCAAGCCGCCGTCGGAGAACGGCTTCAACCAGCCGGCCGGCCATCTGCTGACCCGCCACCAGGTGCGGTCCGCCGAAGCGCGCAGGGACGAGCGCGCCGCCGATCCCGCCGCCACCAAGGTCCCGCACACTCCCTCGGTCCAGCCCGGCGCGCCGCGCTTCCTCGACGAGATGAACGCGAACAAGCCGACGCTGGCGGCGGCGGTCCACGAAGCGCCGCCGAAGATCCCGGTGCTCCCCGACCGCACGATCGGCAACGGCGACGTGCTGATCGCGGCGATCACGTCGTGCACGAACACCTCGAACCCGAGCGTCATGATCGGCGCCGGGCTACTCGCGAAGAAGGCGGTCGAGGCAGGGCTCACGGTCGAGCCGCACATCAAGACCTCGCTCGCGCCCGGGTCGCGCATCGTCACCGAGTACCTGACCAAGGCGGGGCTCCTGCCGTACCTCGAGAAGCTCGGCTTCAGCCTCGCCGCGTACGGCTGCACGACGTGCATCGGCAACGCCGGCGACCTCACTCCCGAGATCAACGAGACGATCACCAAGAACGACCTCGTCTGCGCCGCCGTGCTCTCGGGCAACCGCAACTTCGAAGCGCGCATCCACCCGAACCTGAAGGCGAACTTCCTCGCCAGCCCGCCGCTGGTCGTCGCCTACGCGATCGCGGGGACGGTGCTGAAGGACCTGATGACCGAGCCGGTCGGCAAGGGCAAGCGCGGCCGCGACGTCTACCTCGGGGACATCTGGCCGACGAGCGACGAGATCGCCGCGTTGATGAAGTTCGCGATGAACGGCAGCGCCTACCGCAGCAACTACGAGAAGGTCGCGAAGGACCCGGGGTCCCTCTGGAAGAAGATCCAGGGCGTCGAGGGACAGGTCTACAACTGGCCCGAGTCGACCTACATCGCCAAGCCGCCGTTCTTCGACGGTTTCGAGATGACGCCGCCGCCGCCGCCCGCGGCGATCCAGGGCGCACGCGCGATGGCCCTCTTCGGCGACTCGATCACGACCGACCACATCTCCCCCGCGGGCGCGATCAAGGAGTCGTCGCCCGCCGGAATCTGGCTGAAGGAGCACGGCGTGACCAAGGCCGACTTCAACTCCTACGGCTCGCGGCGCGGCCATCATGAAGTGATGATGCGCGGCACTTTCGCCAACGTGCGGATCAAGAACCTGATGATCCCGCCCGGCCCCGACGGCTCGCGCGAGGAAGGCGGCGTGACGCTCTTCCAGCCCTCGGGCGAGAAGATGTTCATCTACGACGCGGCCATGAGATACGTGGCCGAGGGGACGCCGACGATCGTCTTCGGCGGCGAGGAATACGGCACCGGATCGAGCCGCGACTGGGCGGCCAAGGGAACGCAGCTGCTCGGCATCAAGGCGGTGATCGCGCGCAGCTTCGAGCGGATCCATCGCTCGAACCTGGTCGGCATGGGCGTGCTGCCGCTCCAGTTCAAGCCCGGCGACTCGTGGGAATCGCTCGGCGTCCACGGCGACGAGACCTTCGACATCGAGATCGGCGGGACGCTGCGGCCGCAACAGGACGCGACCCTCGTCGTCCACGCGAGCGGCGGCGCGACCCGGCGCATCCCGCTCGTGCTGCGCATCGATACCGCGATCGAGGTCGACTACTACCGGCACGGCGGCATCCTGCCGTTCGTGCTCAGGCAACTCCTCGCAGCCTAGGCCGCGAGGCGCTGCCGCGGCCGGATCGAACGCACGCGCTTGCGCGCGTACGGCCGCAGTCGGACGCCTAGCTGCTGCGGTCGCCGCCGCGGGAGCAGACCGGATCCGTGTTCGGTCCGGCGTCGGTGACAGTGCCGGTCGCGTTGCTGATCGACACCTGGAAGACGACGCAGTCGCCCTCCATGCCGCCGAAGCGGTAGTTCCACACCTGCAGCTTCTGCCAGCCGACCGGGAACACGAACGCCGGGCGGCCGATCCTCGCCAGCACGTCCTCCTGCGTCATGCCGGGCGCGATCGTCGCGAAGGTCTCGGGCGTCAGCACCTGATGGGTCGCGATGAGGCGGCCAGCGGCGTCGAAATCGAGCATGTAGGTCTCGCGACCCCGACGGAACTCGAGCCGCGTTCCGCCGTTCGCGAGCGGGTACTCGGAGCCGACGCCACCGAGCGACTGGCGGGCGTCCGCGATCGGCGTGCCGAGAGGCATGCCGCCAGGGAATGCCGCGCACGCGCCGAGCGCGGCGAGCAGCAGCGCCGCGGCGGCGCCGGCCAATGAGCGATGGAATGTGGGCATCAGGTGACCTCGCGGGACATGTCCGTCCCGCCATTCTGGTCCCGCCATTCTGGATCGGCGCCGGACTCCCTACTGCGAGGTGGCTCTCTAGAATCGCCGGCGACCTTCGCCGCACCCGCGTGACCGCCTCCATCGCCCTCGCCCCGCGCGACTTCGTCGCGCCCGCGGGCCACGGCATCGCCGTCGTCGACACCGGGTTTCACCGCCCGCTGTTCGACGCCGCGTACCTCCTCGTCGAGCGCGGCCGCGCGGCGTTCGTCGACACCGGAACGAACGACGCGGTGCCGCGCCTGCTCGCCGCGCTCGCGGACGCCGGCCTGACGCCGGACGCCGTCGACTACGTCATCGCGACGCACGTCCACCTCGACCACGCCGGCGGCGCGGGCCTGCTCCTGCGGCAGCTTCCGAATGCGCGCCTCGTCGTGCATCCGCGCGGCGCGCGCCACCTGGTCGATTCGGTCCATCTCATCAGGAGCGCGACCGGCGTCTACGGCGAGGCCGAGATCGAGCGTTCCTACGGCACGCTCGTCCCCGTCCCCGCCGGGCGCGTGGTCAAGACGCACGACGCCATGACGATCGAGCTCGCCGGCCGGCCGCTGACCTTCCTCGACACGCCCGGCCACGCGATGCACCACCACTGCATCTGGGACGCGCAGAGCCGGGGCTTCTTCACCGGCGATACCTTCGGCCTGTCGTACCGCGACTTCGACACTGCGGCAGGACCGTGGATCATGCCGACGACGACGCCGGTGCAGTTCCAACCCGAGGCGCTGCGCCGTTCGATCGAGCGCATGCTGGCGTACGCCCCAGAGCGCATGTACGTTACGCACTACGGCCCGGTCGGCGACGTGCCGCGCCTCGGCGCGCTGCTGCTCGCACAGCTCGAGGAGATCGTTGCGGTCGCGCGCGCGACGCCGGCCGGCGCCGGGCGTCACGGGGCGCTCGTGCGCGGCCTCGCCGCCGTCCACCTGACGAGCCTGCGCGCGCACGGCGTCGTGCTGGGCGACGAGCGGATCCTCGAGCTGCTCGCGCTCGACCTCGAGCTGAACGCCCAGGGCATCGGCATCTGGCTCGACCGGAGGCGATGAGCCTCACGCGGTCGACGTGGCGGCGACCACGCGCGGCGGAACGACCGCCTCGCGGATCGGCAGGTGGATCAGTGCCGCGCCCGCGGCAAGCACGATGTCCGCGTACCACATCCAGTTGTAGCTGCCGGTCCATTCGAACGCCTTGCCGCCGAGCCAGGCGCCGAGGAAGCCGCCGATCTGGTGCGACAGCATGACGAAGCCGAACAGCGTCGCCATGTGCGCGGTGCCGAAGAACTTGGCAACGAGGCCCGCGGTCGGTGGCACGGTCGAGAGGTAGGTCAGGCCGATGACGGCAGCGAAGACGAGCACCACCGCCTCGGTCTTGGGTGCGAGCAGGAAGCAGAGGACGGCGAGGCCGCGCGCCGCATAGATCAGCGACAGCAGCGACTTCATGCGCCAGCGGCCGACTGCCCAGCCGATCGCGAAGCTGCCGACGATGTTGAACAGGCCGACGACCGCCAGCGCCCACGCGCCGACCGCGGGCGGCAGCTGGCACGCGGCGACGACGCCCGGCAGGTGGGTGGCGATGAAGGCCACGTGGAAGCCGCAGACGAAGAAGCCCATTGCGAGCAGCAGGTAGCCGGGCGTGCGGAGCGCCCGACGGATTGCCTCGCGGGTGGTCTCGGCCCGCGCCGGCGCGGCCGTCGCGCTGGCGCTCGCTCCCTGCGCGTGTGCCGAGCTGCCGCGCAGGACCCACGCCGCCGGCAACGCGAGCAGGACGATCGCCGCCATGCTCTGGATCGCGATCGCCCAGCCGGCGAGCGCGGTGATTCCCTGAGCGATCGGCACGAAGACGAACTGGCCGAACGAGCCGCCCGCGTTGACGATGCCGCTCGCGATGCCGCGCCGGGCCGGCGGCGTCAGGCGCGCCGTCGCCGAGAGCAGCACCGAAGGACCTGCGAATCCTGCGCCGCCCGCGGCGAGAACGCCGATTGCGATCACGAGACCGAGCGTCGTCGTCATCAGCGGCACGAGCGCGGTGCCGATGCAGGCCAGCACCAGCCCTGCCAGGACGACACGGCCCGCGCCGTAGCGGTCGGCAACCATGCCGGCGAGCGGCTGCGTCAGTCCCCACCAGAGCTGGCCGACACCGAAGGCGAGGCTGATGCTCGCCAAGCCGAGGCCGGTCGTCGAATTGAGAACGCTGAGAAACAGACCCATCGACTGCCGTGCGCCCATCGTGACGGCGTACACGCCGCCGGCGGCGAGCAGGACCAGCCAGAACGCGACCGGCGATCGTTGCAACCGTGCGGCGACGGCGGCAGGGGCCTCAGGCATCGGTCTTCTCCTCGGCGTTGGCGGACAGGGCGGCAAGACAGTCGTCGAGCAGCGCGTGCAGCTCGGCGACGCGCGCGCCGCCGAGCTGGTCGTTGAGGGTGAGCTGCGCACGCTTCCACGCGCGTTGCGCTTCGCTGCGCTTGGCGCGGCCTGCGGCGGTCAGGACAACGAGGCGCGACCGGCGGTCGGCGCCGGGCCCGGTCTCGGCCCAGCCACGCTCGATCAGCGGCTGGAGGTTGCGCGTCAGCGTCGACGCATCCATCGTCATCGCTGCGGCAAGGTCGCTCGGCCGCACCGGGCCGAGGCGCTCGATCTGCGTGAGCAGCGAATACTGCGTGGTCTTCAGCCCGCAGATGCCGACGACGTTGTCGTAATGCTGCGTCACGCGGCGGGTCAGCTGGCGCAGCTTGTAGTTGGTGCAGCCGCGCGGCGTCGCTGCGGCGTCCCTGGTCGACATCGGATGATTGTAGCTACAATTGTTTGAGACACAAAAGGAGACCTCATGCCCGACCCGGCCCCGCCGACTGACCAGCTCTTCGCGTGGCAAGCTGCCGAGGATGCCGTGCGGACGCGCGGTATGCGCTACGGCGTCGCCAGCCGCGAGCAGGTGGCCGGTCTCTCGGGCCTCGAGATCTTCCGCGCCATGCTCGCCGGCGAGCTGCCCGCGGCGCCGATCATGGAGACGCTCGACTTCCTGCTGGTCGAGGCCGACCCCGGGCGGGTCGTCTTCCAGGGCCGGCCCGGGTTCGCGCACTACAACCCGATGGGCTCGGTGCACGGCGGCTGGTTCGCGACCTTGCTCGATTCGGCGCTCGGCTGCGCCGTCGCCTCGGTGCTGCCGGCGGGCAAGGCCTACACGACTGCCGAGCTCAAGGTGAACATCGTCCGCCCGCTGACCGACAGGGTCCCCCTCGTTCGCGCCGAGAGCCGGATCATCCACGCCGGTGGCCGGATGGCGACCGCGGACGCGCGTCTGACGGGCGCCGACGGCAAGCTGTACGCTCACGGCTCGACGACGTGCTTCATCTTCGACGCGCCCTGAGATCCTGACGCCATGAGACTCCTCCACACGATGCTTCGGGTCGGCGACCTGCAGCGATCGATCGACTTCTACACGCGGGTGATGGGAATGCGCCTGCTGCGCAGGACCGAGCGGCCGGAGCAGGGCTATTCGCTCGCGTTCGTCGGCTTTGCATCGAACCCCGAGCAGGCCGAGATCGAGCTCACCTACAACCACGGCGTGAGCAGCTACGAGCTCGGCACCGCGTACGGCCACATCGCGCTCGGCCTTCCCGACATCCGCGCCGCGTGCGAGAGGATTCGCGCCGGCGGCGGCACCGTCACGCGCGAGCCCGGGCCGGTCAAGGGCGGAACGACGATGATCGCCTTCGTCGCCGATCCCGACGGCTACAAGATCGAGCTGATCGAGCGCGACGCCTAGGGCCGCACGAGCGCAGCAGCGTCGCGCGCGAGCCGCTCGATGCGCGCCCAGTCGGCGGCGAGGATCGCATCGGCCGGCGTCAGCCACGATCCGCCGACGACCTTGACGTTCGCGAGCGCCAGATAGCCCGGCGCCGAGGCCGCGTCGATGCCACCCGTCGGGCAGAACGCGATGTCGGCGAACGGGCTCGCCCACGCCTTG
>DASXXO010000047.1:0-2841 GCA_036503045.1 Caldimonas sp.
CTGACCGGCAGCGTCGCTGCCGTTCCCGAGCCGGAGACGAGCGCGCTGATGCTGCTCGGCCTGGCGGCGGTCGGCGGCATCGCGCGCCGGCGGCGTGCCGCTGGCGCGGGTCCGCCACGCTGACCTGTCTCGCTGAAGCGCGGCCGGCCGTGTCGGCGGCCGCAGCGCGTCACGGGCCCGTCATGTCCACCTTGTTGAAGAAGTGGTGGGCGGTCGCGTCCATCTTGTAGCCGACGACGTCCTTGCGCACCGGGTCGAAGCGCACCGAGTGCGCGATCGGGATCCACGGCGCTTCCTCGTGCGTGATCTCTTGCGCCTTGGCGTAGAAGGCGGCGCGGTCGGCCTGGCGCGTCGCGAGCTTGGCTTTCTGGACGAGGCTCTCGAAATCGTTGTTGCACCAGCGCGAGACGTTGCCGCCGCCCTTGACCGCGGCGCAGCCGAGCAGCGGGACGAAGAAGTTGTCGGGGTCGCCGTTGTCGCCCGACCAGCCGAACATCATCGAGTGCTGCTCGCCGGTCTTGCTGCGCTTCCTGTACTCGCCCCACTCGTAGGTGATGAGCTTGGTGCGCACGCCGACCTTCTCCCAGTCGGCCTGGATCAGCTCGGCCATGCGCTTGCCGTCGGGGTTGTAAGGGCGCGTCACGGGGAGGTACCAGAGCTCGACATCGACGCCGTTCGGGTAGCCGGCCTGTGCGAGCAGGGCCTTCGCCTTCGCCGGGTCGTACGGATAGTCCTGGATGCGGTCGTTGTACGACCAGAGCGTCGGCGGGATCGGGTTCTTGGCGAGCTGGCCGGCGCCCTGGAATACGTTGTCGAGGATCGCCCTCTTGTTGACCGCCAGGTTGAGCGCCTGGCGCACGAGCTTCGAATCGAACGGCTTCTTCTCGACGTTGAACGCGATGTAGCCGACGTTGAGCCCCTGCTGCGAAACCAGGTTGATGTTCGGGTCGTTCTTCATCAGCGCGACGTCCGCGGGCTTGGGGAACGCCATCACGTGGCACTCGCCGGTCTTCAGCTTCGCGTAGCGCACCGATGCGTCGGTCGTGATCGCGTAGACGAGGTTGTCGATCTTCGGTCTGCCGCCCCAGTGCTGGTCGAACGCCTTGTAGCGGATCACCGCGTCCTTCTGGTAGGAGACGAACTGGAACGGGCCGGTGCCGATCGGCTCGCGGTCGAGCACGTCGGGCGTCTTGGCCGCCATCATCTTGTCGGCGTACTCGGCCGACAGGATCGACGCGAAGTCCATCGCCATGTCGGCCATGAACGGCGCCTCGGGCTTCTTCAACACGAAGCGCACCGTCATCGGATCGACCTTCTCGACCCGCTCGACGATGTCTTTCATCCCCATGTCGTCGAAGTACGCGTAGGTCTGGCCCGGCGTCACCTTCGCGAACGGGTGGTTCGGATCGGCCATCCGGTTGTACGAGAAGAGCACGTCGTCGGCGTTGAAGTCGCGCGTCGGCGTGAACTTCGCGTTGCTGTGGAACTTGACGCCATGGCGCAGCTTGAACGTGTAGCTCAGGCCGTCGGGCGCCGCGGTCCAGCTCTCGGCGAGCCCGGGGACGATGTTGGTCGTGCCGAGCTCGAACTCGACCAGGCGGTTGTAGATCGGAACCGACGCCGCGTCGGCGGTCGTCCCGGTCGTGAAGAACTGCGGATTGAAGCCCTCGGGACTGCCTTCGGAGCAGTAGACCAGGGTCTTGGCGGCGAACGCGCCACCGCTGGCGCCGACCGCAGCAGCGAACGCGGCAAGCGCAACGGCGCGCCGGACAGGACGAGTGAACATGGGCATTCCGTTCGAGAGAAGACAGGGCGGCGCATCGGCTCGCGGCCGCGCGCACGGCGGGCCATGATGATAGGTCGGTCGCGCTCGTCTAAGCGCCGAGGCCGGCGTAGCAGTCCTGCACCGGCTTGGCGAGCTCGGACCAGCGCGGGACGACGCTGGCGGGCCGCTGACCGGGAGGCGCCAGCGCGCGCAGCGCCGCCAGGCGATCGGCGTCGCGCAGCGCGATGCCGAGCGGCGACCGGGCGTTCTCGAGACCGACGCTGCCGACCTCGGCGGCGACGCCGTCCATCGCCGCGCCGAGATTCCACGGCCCGACCAGCGCGCCGAACAGCTTGTCGCGTCGGCGGATCAGTTGGGGGACGACCTCGGGGTGCGAGATGTCGGTGGCACCGATCGCGAGGTCCTCGAGGTTGTCGATCGCGCGCAGCACCGCGGTCCAGCCGGAGTTGTGCAGCAGCCCGGCGAGATAGCCGTCGAACGGATCGAACTCCGCCTGACCGGCGAGCGCGGCGCACAGGCGCGCCTTGCGGTCGGCGTCTTTCCAGATCTGCGTCGCCGCGCGCGCCGACAGCGTCGTGCCGCGCGTGTCGAAGATCGGCCGCAGCACGACGTTCGCGATCGCCCGCCGCAGGCCCTGGGTGCCGATCACGGCGACCGCGCGCGCGAGATCGATCTCCTCGCCGTCGTCGTCGCGCTGCAGGATGCTGGTCGCGCTGCGCACGACCTCGGCCGTGAGCACGGCGTCGCGCGAGATGCGGTTGGCGACGTCGGCCGACGAGTAGCTCTCGTCGCGCAGCGTCTTCATGAGTTGCGGAACGACGTGCGGCGCGCGCGGCAGGAGGCCGGCGCGGAGCGACTCGGAGGCGATGATCTCGTCGACGCGGCCGAGCATCTCGCCGATCAGCGCCCCGGGTGCCGGACGCGCAGCCACGCGCGGGTCGAAGGCGACGCCGACCATCCAGCAGAAGAAGCGCAGGTTGCGCAACGCCGGGGGCGCCTCGACCGCTTCCGGTGCGGCGGCTGCCGCCGGCGCGACCGGTGCGGGCGCGGCCGGA
>DASXXO010000048.1:0-8744 GCA_036503045.1 Caldimonas sp.
CCGATCGACAGGCCCTTGACCTTGCCGTCGTCGAACGCGGCGATCACGGGGCCGGCGGCGGGCCAGGCCCAGTTGATGTCGTCGTCGCCGTCACGCGCGACAGGCGGCGGCGGTGGGGGGGCGGCGGTCGGCGCGGTCGCGACCCCGCCGGCCACGCCCACCGCCAGCGCCGTGCCGCTGACGGGCGTCGCCACGCCCCAGCCCGCCGCCGCGCACGAGGGCGACGACGACCTGACCTGGGCCTGGCCGGCGGCCGGCCCGGTGGTGGCGCCGTTCGACGACGCCAAGACCAAGGGCCTGGCCATCGGCGGCAAGGCCGGCGATCCGGTGTACGCGGCGGCCGACGGCCGTGTCGTCTACGCCGGCTCGGGCCTGCGCGGCTACGGCAACCTGGTCATCGTCAAGCACAACGCCAACTACCTGACCGCCTACGCCCACAACCAGACGCTGCTCGTCAAAGAAGACCAGATCGTCAAGCGCGGCCAGAAGATCGCCGAGATGGGCTCCACGGATGCTGACCGCGTGCAACTGCACTTCGAGATCCGCAAGCAAGGCAAGCCGATCGATCCGGCGCGTCTGCTGCCGGCGCGCTAGGAGGGCCGTCACGATGTCGCCGGTCCTCGCCTTCGACATCGAGACGATTCCCGACGTCGCCGGCCTGCGCGCGCTGCGCGGCGCCGACGCCGCGACGAGCGATGCCGACGTCTACGCGGCCGAGATCGCCGATCGCGCCGCGCGCAACAAGAGCGACTTCATGCCGCCGTACCTGCAGCGCGTGCTCGTCATCTCGTGCGTGTTCCGCCGCAGCCAGGGGCTCGTCGTGCGCTCGTTCGTCGACCTCGAGCGCGACGGCAGGAGCGAAGAGGCGGCGATCATCCAGTCGTTCTTCGAGCGGCTCGACGCGCACCGCCCGCAGCTCGTCAGCTGGAACGGCGGCGGGTTCGATCTGCCGGTGCTGCAGCAGCGGGGCTTGCGCCACGGCGTGGTCGCCGGCCGCTACTGGGACATGGGCGACGATGATCGCGAGCACCGCTACAACAACTACATCAGCCGCTACCACCTGCGCCACATCGACCTGATGGACCTCCTCGCGATGTACCAGTCGCGCGCCAACGCGCCGCTCGACGCGATGGCCAAGCTCTGCGGCTTTCCCGGCAAGCTCGGCATGGACGGCTCGCAGGTCTACGGTGCCTACCTCGAAGGCCGGCGCGACGAGATCCGGCGTTACTGCGAGACCGACGCGATGAACACCTACCTGCTCTGGTGCAGGTTCGAGAAGATGCGCGGCCGGCTCGACGAGAGCGGCTATCTGCGCGAGATCGACCTGGCGCGCGAGACGGTGGCGGCGATCGCCGAGCCGCACTGGGCCGAGTATCTGGCGGCGTGGCCGGTCGATCCCTTGTCGCGTCGCGCCGATTCGCTCTCGAAGGGCCGAGCGAGCGACCCGGCGACGCCTGCGACAGACGCGTTGCCGTCGGCCGAGGCTGCGCCGCCCGAGGACCCCACGCCGGCGTTCGACGAGCGTTCGCCTAACCTCGAGCCGGCGTCGATCGCCGGCGTCGAGCAGACGATCGAGACCAAGACCGAGACGACGATCTACATCGACTCTTCGAGCATCCGCGCGTAGTCGTCGGGCGTCGCAATCCGCGGATTGGTCTTGTGCGTGTGGTCGGCCATCGCGCCGTCGATGATGCGCGCGTACATTTCGCGGTCGACGCCGAGCGCGGCGAGCCCGGAAGGCAGGCCGAGGCGCCGGTTCATCGCGCGGATCGCGTCGGCGACCGCGTCCGCGGGCGAGCGCTTCGTTTCCGCGAGGCCCATCGCGTGCGCCATCCGCTCGAGGCGCCGCTCCTTGACGATCGACGGCGCGCTCGCGTTGAACTTCACCACCGCCGCCAGGAACATCGCATTCAGGGTGCCGTGGTGCAGCTTCGGGTTCGCGCCACCGAGGCTGTGGCTCAGGCTGTGGACGCAGCCGAGCCCTTTCTGGAACGCCATCGCGCCCTGCATGCTTGCGCTCATCATGTGAAAGCGGGCCTCGCGGTCGCTGCCGTCGCGCGTCGCACGCTCGATGTTCGACCAGGCGCGCTCGAGGCCGTCGAGGGCGATGCCGTCGGCCGGCGGATTGACCGCCGGCGCCATGAAGGTCTCCATGCAATGGGCGATCGCGTCCATGCCGGTCGCCGCGGTGAGGAGGGGTGGCAGGCCGAGCGTCAGCTCGGGGTCGCAGATCGCGGTCTTCGGCACCAGGTGCCAGCTGTGGAAGCCGAGCTTCCTGCCGTCGTCGACGATCACGATGGCGCCGCGCGCGACCTCGCTGCCGGTGCCGGCGGTGGTCGGCACTGCGATCAGCGGCGCGACCTTGTCGGTGATCCGCGCGGCGCCGCCTTCGACCGTCGCGTAGCTTGCGAGCGGGCCGTCATGCGTGACTGCGATCGCCACGCCTTTCGCGAGGTCGATGCTCGAGCCGCCGCCGATCGCGACCAGGCCGTCGCAGCGCTCGATGCGGTAGACGTCGACCGCGGCGCGGACGGCGCGCTCGGTCGGATTCGATGGCGTCGCGTCGAACACCGCGCAGGGCTTGCCGGCGAGGGTCGCGAGCGCGCGGTCGAGGAGCCCCGCAGCGCGTACGCCGGCATCGGTGACGACGAGCGGCTTCGCGATGCCCGCGCGCTCGAGCTCCTGCGCCAGCAGCGCGAGCGCGCCGAAGTCGAGCTGGACTTGCGTGATGTACTGGATCAGCGCCATGGCCCAGTCTGGCACACTGATGCGCGAAGCGCACCACCTTCGCCATGGAACGATCGGACTTCCGCTTCTTCGAGCGCCTGCGCGTGCGCTGGGCCGAGATCGACGCGCAGCGGATCGTCTTCAACGGCCACTACCTGATGTATTTCGACACCGCGATCGCCGGCTACTGGCGTGCGCTCGCGATGCCGTACCACGAGACGATGGAAGCGCTCGGCGGCGATCTGTTCGTTCGCAAGGCGACGCTGGAATATCTCGGCTCCGCGGCCTACGACGACGTCCTCGAGATCGGTCTGCGCTGTGCGCGTATCGGCAATTCCTCGATCGCGTTTCTCGCCGGCGCGTTTCGCCTGGAGCAGCTGCTCGTCAGTGGCGAGCTCGTCTACGTGTTCGCCGATCCGAACGCGAAAGAGCCGCGTCCCGTGCCCGCGGAGCTGCGCAACCTGTTCGAGAGCTACGAGGCGGGCGAGCCGATGGTGCAGGTGCGCGTCGGCAGCTGGCGCGAGCTCGAGGCGGCGGCGCGTCCGATCCGCGCCGAGGTCTTCGTCGCCGAGCAGAAGATTCCGGCCGAGATGGAGTGGGACGACGCCGACCCCGCCGCCGTCCATGCGGTCGCGTTCAACCGGCTCGGCCGCGCGCTCGCGACCGGCCGGATGCTCGAGCACGTCCCGGGCGTCGCCAAGATCGGCCGGATGGCGGTGGCGGTGAACTCGCGCCATTGCGGCGTCGGCCGCGCCGTTCTCGATGCGCTGCTCGACGCTGCCCGTGCGCGCGGCGATCGCCAGGCGGTGCTGCACGCGCAACTCGGCGCGGCGCGCTTCTACGAGCGCGCCGGATTCGTGCGCCGAGGGCCCGATTTCGACGAGGCGGGGATCACCCACGTCGAGATGCTGCGCATGCTCTGACGTCGCCCTAGAGCTCGTGCGCGAGCTCGAACGCCTCGGCGTGGCGTTCGCCTTCGATCAGCGCCGACCAGGGCTGCGCGGCCGCGGCGATCGCCGCCTCGAGCTCGCGGTCGATGCCACAGCCCGCTGCCGCGTCGCCGCCGTCACGCGCGTAAGTTTCCATCCACGTCTGCGGCTCGCCGTCAGCGCGGATCAGGAGCCGCGCCTGCAGACCCGGCCAGCTTTGCGCGAGCGATCGCCGCATCGCATCGACCGCCATCCGTGCAGCGTCGACATGGTGCCGGCGGACGCGGTACCAGACAAATAGCTCTCGCAATGCGGTCCTTCTCAGGCCGGCGTCGCTGGGTCGAGCGGGACCGCGTAGGGGAGCTCGCGGCGATGCAGCGCGGGCCCTTCCGCCGACCCCAGGCACAGCTCGCTGGAGACGGTGGCGAGGCGCACCTCGACCAGCGCAGTTCCACCGGGACGCCCGGGGTGGGGCGCGGCGTTGGCGACGGTGCCCGCGGGCTCGCCGGGTTCGTTGCGCACGAACACGTCCTGGCCGGCGACTGGAAGGACATCGCAGTCGAAGAGCAACGTGCGGCGCTTGGTCGTTCCGCGGTACTGGCTACGCGCGACGACTTCCTGCCCCGGGTAGCAGCCCTTCTGGAAGTCGACCCCGCCGACGAGCTCGAAGTTGACCATCTGCGGAACGAAGCGGTCGACCGTCGCGGCCTCGACCGAGACGACCCCGCTCTCGATCTCGAGCCAGTTCCAGGTGTCGAGCGTCATCGCCGGCGCAGCGCCGACGTCCGCTTCGCTGTCGCTCGGCGCCGCGAGGAAGGCGCGACGCTCGCCGGCGGCGTCCGGGAGGCGGATCAGGGAGGATCCATCCTTGGCGCGCGCCTGCCAGACGTCGAGATCGCCGAGCATCGCCGTTGCCGTCGCCCCGGCGACGCCGAACGAAGCAAGCTCCGCGCTCGCGTCGCTCAGCTTGCACTGCGCACGCAGGACGAACATCGTGAGACGCTTGAGCGTCGCGGCGAGCACGCTGACGGGGCAGGCGAGCAGGAACTCGTCGGCCGACGGGCGCCAGACGATGAAGGTCGCCTGCAGCCGCCCCTTGGCCGAGCAGAAGCCGGCCAGGCACGCGGAGCCGGCGTCAAGGCTGGCGACGTCGCTGGTGAGCTGGCTTTGCAGGAATGTGGCCGCGTCGGCGCCATGAGCGCGAATCACGCCACGATCGGCGAGGCGGCAAACGCCGCCGATCGAGATCTCGGTCGGCATGCGCCATTATGATCAGGCGCCATGGTTTCGAGAGGCGCGGGTCTTGTTCGCTGACGCCGTGCAGATCCGGCAGTCGCTATGAGATTCGCGCGTGTCCTGATCCTCGTCGCGCTCGCGGCGACGGTCGCGGCGGTCTCGGTCGTCAGCGCCTGGCTGGTGCGCCCGCTGGCGCTCGCCGGCGAGACCGCCGAGGTCTCGGTCGAGCCCGGCAAGTCGCCGCGCGAGATTGCGGAGGCCTGGGTGCAGGCCGGCGTGCAGACGTCGCCGCTCTACCTCTACGAATGGTTCCGCTGGTCGGGACGGGCGCGCCAGATCCGGGCCGGCAGCTACGAGATCGGCGCGGGCACGACGCCGATCCGGCTGCTCGACAAGATGGTGCGGGGCGACGAGACGCTCGCCGCCGTCCGCCTGGCCGAAGGCTGGACCTTCCGCCAGATCCGCGCCGAACTCGCACGCGCCGATGCGCTCAAGCAGAGCGTCGCGACCATGAGCGACGCCGAGGTGATGACCGCGATCGGCGCGCCGGGCGTTTCGCCCGAAGGGAGGTTTCACCCCGACACCTACCTCTACAGCAAGGGCTCGAGCGACCTGGCGCTGCTGCAGCGCGCGTACCGCGCAATGGCAAGGCGTCTCGCCGAGGCGTGGCGGGAACGCGATCCGACGACGCCGTTGCAGAACGCGGACGAGGCGCTCACGCTGGCGTCGATCGTCGAGAAAGAGACCGGCGTCGCCGCCGACCGCGGTCTCGTCGCCGGCGTGTTCGTCAACCGCCTGCGCCTCGGCATGCCGCTGCAGACCGACCCCACCGTGATCTACGGCCTCGGCGCCGGCTTCGACGGCAATCTCAGGAAGCGGGACCTGCTCGCTGACGGCCCCTACAACAGCTATACCCGCATCGGCCTGCCGCCGACGCCGATCGCCGTTCCGGGCCGGGCGTCGCTGCTCGCTGCCGTGCATCCGGAGGCCACCAAGGCGCTCTACTTCGTCGCGCGCGGCGACGGCAGCAGTGAGTTCAGCGAAACGCTCGCCGACCACAATCGCGCCGTCAATCGCTATCAACGCAAGGCGTCGACGCCGTGAGCGGGACATTCATCACCTTCGAAGGCATCGACGGCGCCGGCAAGTCGACCCACATCGCTCCGCTCGCCGAGCGGCTGCGCGCGGCCGGCCGAAGCGTCCTCTGCACGCGCGAGCCAGGCGGGACGCCGTTCGCCGAGCGACTGCGCGAGTTGCTGCTGCACGAGCCGATGGACGGAATCGCCGAGACGCTGCTCGTCTTCGCGGCGCGTCGCGACCACATCGAGCGCGTGATCGCCCCTGCGCTCGGCCGCGGCGACGTCGTCCTGTGCGACCGCTTCACCGACGCGACCTTCGCCTACCAGGGCGCTGGGCGCGGCCAGGACGAGCGCATGCTGCATGCGCTGGAGGGGTGGATCCAGCAGGGCCTGCAGCCCGATCTGACGCTCTGGTTCGACATCGACCCGGCGCTCGCTGCGGCGCGGCGCGCGAAGGCCCGCGCGGCCGACCGCTTCGAGGCCGAAGATACCGCCTTCTTCGAGCGCGTCCGCGCCGGATACGCGGAGCGCATGCGTGCGGCGCCCGGGCGATTCGTACAGATCGACAGCGCGCTCGACAAGCAGGACGTGCAGTGGCAGATCGACGCCGCCGTCGCTTCGCTGGGGGAGGGGACGCGATGAGCACGCGTGGCAGCGGGGAAGACCCGGCGAACGGGCCTGGGCCGGAGGCCGACTCGAACTCGGGCGCCGGGTTGCCGTGGCTGGACGAGCCGCGCCGCCGCATCCTCGCCACCCAGCGCGCCCATGCGCTGCTGATCCACGGGCCCGGCAATGTCGGCCAGTTCGACCTCGCGTCGGCAGTCGCGCAGGGGTGGCTCTGCGAAAGCGCCCAGCTCGCGCCTGCCGATCGACCCTGCGGTCGTTGCGCGAGCTGCAGGCTCGTCGCGGCGCGGTCGCATCCCGACCTGCTCGTCCTCGTCCCCGAGGCGCTGCGCGAATCGCTCGGCTGGGAGCAGGGCGGTGGCGAAGGCGAGGAGGGCGGCGAGGGCGCAAGCGCGAAGCGAAAGCCGAGCAAGGACATCCGCGTCGAGGCCGTGCGGGCCGCGATCGTCTTCGCGACGACCACCTCGGCGCGCGGGCGCGGGAAAGTCGTCGTCATCCATCCGGCCGAGCGGATGAACGACGTCGCGGCGAGCGCGTTCCTGAAGACACTCGAGGAACCCGCCGGACCGACGCGGTTCCTGCTCTGCTCGGCCGCCCCCGACCGCTTGCTCCCGACCATCCGCAGCCGCTGTCAGCACATCGCGCTGGCCGTTCCCCCAGCGCGGCTGGCGGAGGCCTGGCTCGCCGCGCAGGACGTCCAGCAGCCGGCGGTGCTGCTCGCGGCGAGCGGCGGCCAACCCCAGGAAGCGCTCGAACGCGCGGCGCAGGGTCTCGATGCCGAGACGTGGCTCGCGCTGCCGGGCCGGATCGCCCGCGGCGATGCCTCCGCGCTGCAGGGCTGGCCGCTGCCGCTCGCGGTCGAGACGCTCCAGAAGGTCTGCCACGACGCCCTCTGTCTCGCCTGCGGCGGCGCACCCCGCTACTTTCCGTCGGACCGCGTTGCACCGGGCGCCGAGCCCCTCGCGTTGCTGCGCTGGTCGCGCGAGCTGGCGCGGGTCGCGCTGGAGGCCGAGCACCCCTGGTCGGCCGACCTGGCGATCGAAAGCCTGGTCGAGCAGGGCCGTCAAGCGTTGAAAACGCCGCGCTCCGAGCGGCGCGAGGGGAAGGCCTTGTCGCTAAACTCGCCGCGATGAACCAGCCGGTCGCCCGTCCTGCCGCGCCGAGTGCGCTGAACGTTCCGGCCCCGGCAGCGGCGCGCCCGAGCGTCATCCAGCTCGTCTTTCGCGAGCGCGGTGCGCTCTACGCCGCTTACATGCCAATGTTCAGCGAGGGCGGGATCTTCGTTCCGACGACGCGCGACTACAAGCTCGGCGAGGACATCTATCTGCTGCTGTCGCTGCCGGACGACCCCCAGCGCTACCCGGTTGCGGGCAAGGTCGGCTGGATCACTCCGGCGAACGCGTCGGGCGGCCGCACCCAAGGTGTCGGGGTGCGCTTCCCGACCGACGAGAAGAGCAAGGCGCTGCGCGCCAGGATCGAAGAGGCGCTCGGCACGAGCATCTCGTCGGTCAAGCCGACGCAGACGATCTGACCGCGCGCGCTCGCTGCGCGCGCTCCCGTCGCGGGCGGCAGCCTGCAATCCAGGAAGCGGCAAAGTGTTCGTCGACTCGCATTGCCACCTGAGCTCGCCCGAGCTGCTGGCGCGGTGGCCCGAGATCCGGGCCTCGATGCGGATGGCGCGTGTCGATAGGGCGCTCTGCATCTGCGCCACGCTCGACGAGTTCCCGCGCGTCCATGCGCTGGCGCTCGGCGATGAAGGCTTGTGGTGCAGCGCCGGCGTGCATCCGGACGAAGAAGACAGCCGCGAGCCGACGGTCGAGGCGCTCGTCGCGTTGGCGGCGCTGCCGAAGGTGGTCGCGATCGGCGAGACCGGGCTCGACTACTACCGGCTCGGCGAGCGCAGCGTCGAGGACATGGCCTGGCAGCGGGATCGCTTCCGGGCGCACATCCGGGCGGCCCGCGAGTGCCATCGGCCGCTCGTGATCCACACGCGGAGCGCCTCCGCGGACACTCTGGGCGTCCTGCGGGAGGAACGCGGGGAGGAGGCCGGCGGCGTATTCCATTGCTTCACGGAAACGGCGGAGGTCGCCCGTGCGGCGCTCGATCTCGGCTTTCACATCTCGTTCTCGGGGATCCTGACGTTCAAGAA
>DASXXO010000049.1:0-1843 GCA_036503045.1 Caldimonas sp.
GCTCCATCATGTGTTGCCCACCCATCGCGGCGTGCAGCACCTGGTCGCTGAAGACCAGCCAGGTGGTGCCGGGCGCGAAGTCGACCCGCGCCTGCGGGCTCTCGCGCTGGAACGCGGCGTCGGCCTTGGCGCGGTCGTGCAGCTGCAGCATCACGTGGTCGTACTCGGTACGCCGCCGCTTGGTGATTCCGGTCGTCGCCATCAGCCATGCCGAGCCGGGGACGGGACGCCGGATCGCGTCGAGGTAGCGCTTCGCGTGCGCCTCGAACGGCTCGCCGACGCGCCAGTGGCGCGGCTCGCCGTTCGGGTTGACGTTGCTGAAGACGCGCAGGAGCCGGGTCCCCTGCATCGGATTCGAGGGAAACGCGTCGATGTGCAGGCGCGTGTCGTCCTGGCGCCAGCTGCGCACTCGGCCGGCGACGTCAGTGGGCCGGAACGACGTATTGCCGCGCCGCAGGCGGCCGCGGTAATGCGGGAAGAGGCGCAGCGCGAGCGCCTCGCTCTGCTCGGCGAAGCGGACGACCAGCGCGCGCAGCGCGCGCAGGTCTTCGGCACTGCCGGCCGCGCCGCGCAGCTCGCCGCCCGGCCAGCGCACCGAGATGTTCTTCGCGTCCGGCGCGGCCCAGCGCGGATCGAGAAAGCGCTTCTCCGCATCGTCGAGCGGGAACGCCAGGTTCGGGAAGGCGAGGACGTGGCCGCTCTCGACGACGTCCTCGACCGCGCGCGTCGGGCCGTCGTCGCCCCACGAGCGGTCGTCGAACTCGCGCACGATGTCGACGCTCGGCGCGGCCATGGTCATCGCACGCGCAGCCCCGGCATCGCGCCGGCGTGCGGCTCGAGGACGAACAGGCCCGGATGAGCCTTGTCGTCGGCGTGCGAGGCGGCGAGCACCATGCCTTCGCTGACGCCGAACTTCATCTTGCGCGGTGCCAGGTTGGCGACGACGACGGTGAGCTTGCCGGCCAGCTGCTCGGGCGCGTAGGCCGACTGGATGCCGCTGAAGACGGTCCGCGTGCGCGCCTCGCCGACGTCGAGCGTGAGCTTCAGCAGCTTGGTCGAGCCGGCGACCTTCTCGGCGGCGACGATGAGCGCGATCCGCAGGTCGAGCCTGGCGAAGTCGTCGATCGTGATCATCGGGGCGATGGCTTCGCCGCCGGGCTGCGGGAGCGCGATCTGGGCGTCGGCCGCGGCCGGTTCGGCGTCGGCGGCCGAAGGTTCGAACAGCGCATCGAGCTGCTTCGGATCGACGCGCTGCATCAGGTGCCGGTAGCGGACGACGGCCGACAGCAACGGCGGCGCGTCGCTCCAGCGAAGCGGCTCGCAGGCGAGGAACTCCTCGGCCTGCGCCGCGAGCGCCGGCAGCACCGGCTTCAGCCACATCGTCAGATGCTGGAACGCCCGCACGCTCGCGGAACAGATCTCGTGCAGCGCGGCGACCGACTCCGGGTCGGCCTTCTTGGCGAGCTCCCACGGCTTGGCCGCGTCGAACGCCTGGTTCGTGTGGTCGGCGACTTCCATCGCGAGGCGCAGCGCCTTGCCGTACTCGCGGCCGTCGAACAGCTCGGCGATCTCCGCGGTCGTGCCGCGCGACGCCAGCTCCGCGTCGACGCGCCGCTGCGCCTCGGCCAGCACGCGGCCGCCGAAGTTCCGGGCGAGAAAACCCGACGCGCGGCTGGCGATATTGACGTACTTGCCGATCAGGTCGCTGTTGACGCGGGCGACGAAGTCGTCCGGGTTGAACTCGATGTCCTCGACGTGTGCGTTGAGCTTGGCCGCGATGTAGTAGCGCAGCCACTCGGGCGCCAGGCCCAGCTCGAGGTAGCGCAGCGGCGAGATGCCCGTG
>DASXXO010000050.1:0-9941 GCA_036503045.1 Caldimonas sp.
CGCGCTCGGCGCGCTCGGCTACGCCCTCGGCCTGGCGCTGTCGGCGCTGCTCGACCTGCCGTCGGGCGCGGTGATCGTCTGGACGCTCGCGGCGTGCGGGTTTGCCTGGCGAGCGATCGCCGAGGCGCGCGCCGCGCGCGCCGGGCGCGCAGCGCCCGAAGTCAGACCGAGGTGATGCGCTGGATCCGTCGCTGCGCGGCGGTCGTGATGAGGCTGCGCTCGAGCGCCGACGCATTCTCGTAGAGCGCGTGCCCTTCCTTCAGGCACTCGGTCTGTCACGTCGCGGCCTGCGCCGGCGGGAGGGCACGGAAGGCTTCCTCGGCGGCCTTGAGCCTCTCGCGCGCCTCGACCTCGCGCAAGCCGGCGAAGTACTGCGTGCCGATGATGGCGATGCCGCTCTGCACGACCTTCAGCAGCTCGGGCTCGACCGGCGCGCCTGCTTTGACCGACTCGGCGAGGCTGGTCTCCTGCGCCTGGAGCGCCGCGACGCACGCCGCGGCGTGCGGTGCAGACGCAGGAGCGGCGAAGGCCGGGCCTGCGGACAGGATCAGGACTCCCGCCCTGTGCCGCACGCCGGCCAAGCTCACCGGAGCTTGTCCTGCCCGATGTCCATGACGAGCCGCGTCGCGAGGTAGAGCCTCGGCACGATCGAGCCGATCTGCACGTATTCGGCATCGTTCGAGTGCGCGCCGAAGCCGCTCAGGCCGAACCCTTCGACGACCGCGCCCCTGGTCTGCAACGCAGCGAACGCGGCGTCGGTGCCGCCGCCGGTTGCGACCTCGGCGATCTGCATCGGCATGCCGAGCTCGTCGTAGATTGCCTGCCCGCGCGCGGCGAGGCGGCGCGATGCAACGGTCGGCTCGAGCGGTGGACGACGCACCTCGAACTTGAGCTGCACCTTGGCGTCGGGCAGCAGCTTGCTCTGCACGCGATGCTGCAGCGCCGCCTGCAGCTGGTCGAAGTCGGCGACGCGCAGCGCGCGCGCGTCGGCCTGTGCAGTCGCGCGCGCCGGGATGACGTTGCGGTTGGTTCCGGCCTGCGCGACCGTCCAGTTGAGCTTCAGCCCCTTGTCGTTCTGCGACAGGTCCTTCAGCTGCAGGATCTGGTGCGCGAGCTCGTAGAGCGCGTTGATGCCGCCTTCGGGGCGCGCGCCGGCGTGCGACGAGCGGCCCTCGACGGTGAGATACGCCGAGCCGATCCCGCTCGTCGCGAGGCGCAGGCCCCCGTCGCTGCCGCTGCCTTCGAACGAGAACACCGCGTCCTGCGTCGAAGCGACGAGGCTGATCGTGCTGCGCGAGCCGGGCGAGCTGATCTCCTCGTCGCCGTTGACGAGCACGGTCAGCGTGGCGTAGTCCTTGAACCCCAGCTTGTTCAGCATCGCCACCGTGTGCAGGATGAGCGCGATGCCCTGCTTGTCGTCGGCGATGCCGAGCCCATACGCGCGGTCGCCGTCGACGCGGAACGGCTGGTCCTTGAGCATTCCGCGCAGGTAGACGGTGTCCATGTGCGCGATCAGGAGGACCTTCTTGGTCCCCGTGCCCTGCCATTCGGCGCGAACCATCGCGCCGGTCTTCGCCGGCGTGTCCTGCATCCGGTAGACATCGACGGGCTCGAGCACCTCGACCTTGCCGCCGAGCTGGCGCAGACGATCGGCGATCAGCGCGGCGATCTTCGCGAGCCCTTCGACGTCGCCGCTGCCCGACTCGATCAACACCAGATCGCGCAGCGTGTCGAGCAGCGGCTGCTGCTCCTGGTGCGCGAGGTCCTGCACCGCGGGGACGGGCGCGGCCTGGAGCCCTCCGCACGCGACGCAGCCTGCGAGCGTGCAGGCGAGGACGCGCCAGGCGAGCGCGCGCGAGATGGATGTGTTCATCGGACGAGTGGCAAGACGGATTGAGCCCGTCATTGTGCGGTGCACGAGGAGGGCGCGCCGGCGCCGGGGATGTGCAGCGTCCCTCCTCTTGGCGCGGTGGCCCGGGCCGGGCACACTCTTCGCGTGAGCCGCGGCCCGCTTCGACTGCACGTGCCCGAGCCGACCGGTCGGCCGGGCCGCGAAACCGACTTCTCGTACCTGCACCTCGCTCCCGCCGGCGCGGTGCCGCGCCCGCAGGTCGACATCTCGCCGAGAGAGACGCGCGACCTCGCCTACACGATGATCCGCGTCCTCGACGATGGCGGGAACGCGGTCGGGCCCTGGGCGCCCAGGCTCGAAGTCGAGAAATTGCGCAGGGGGCTGCGCGCGATGATGAAGACGCGCGCCTTCGATGCGCGCATGCTGATCGCGCAGCGCCAGAAGAAGATCTCGTTCTACATCCAGTGCCTCGGCGAGGAGGCGATCGCGACCGCGCAGGCGCTCGCGCTCGAGCCGGGCGACATGAACTTCCCGACCTACCGGCAGCAGGGGCTGCTCCTGGCGCGCGACGACGTCTCGATGGTCGAGCTGATGTGCCAGCTTCTGAGCAACCAGCGCGATCCGCTCAAGGGCCGGCAGCTGCCGGTGATGTACTCGTACAAGCGCGCCGGCTTCTTCACGATCTCGGGCAACCTCGCGACGCAGTACATCCAGGCGGTCGGCTGGGGCATGGCGTCGGCGATCAAGGGCGACACCAGGATCGCGTCGGCGTGGATCGGCGACGGTGCAACCGCCGAGTCGGATTTCCACACCGCGCTCACCTTCGCCCACGTCTACCGCGCGCCGGTGATCCTCAACGTCGTCAACAACCAGTGGGCGATCTCGACCTTCCAGTCATTCGCTGGCGGCGAAGCGACGACCTTCGCCGCGCGCGGCGTCGGCTGCGGCATCGCGTCGCTGCGCGTCGACGGCAACGACTACCTCGCGGTCTACGCGGCGTCGGCGTGGGCGGCCGAGCGCGCGCGCAGCAACCTCGGGCCGACGCTGATCGAGTGGGTCACGTACCGCGCCGGCCCGCACTCCACCTCCGACGACCCGTCGCGCTACCGTCCGGGAGACGACTGGCACCACTTCCCGCTCGGCGATCCGATCGCGCGCCTGAAGCAGCACCTGATCGGCCTCGGCGTGTGGTCGGAGGAAGAGCACGAGGCGACCGCAAAAGCGCTCGACGCCGAGGTGAGCGCCGCGCTCAAGGAGGCGGCGCGCTATGGATCGCTCCTCGACGGCCACACGCCGCCGATCGCATCGATGTTCGAAGACGTCTACAAAGACATGCCGGCGCACCTGCGCGACCAGCTGCGCCAGGCGGAGCAAGAAGGCTGATTCCCATGGCGAGCATGACCATGATCCAGGCGTTGCGCTCGGCGATGGACGTGATGCTCGGGCGCGACGACAACGTCGTCGTCTACGGCCAGGACGTCGGCTACTTCGGCGGTGTCTTCCGCTGCACCGACGGGTTGCAGGCCAAGTACGGCAAGACGCGCGTGTTCGATGCGCCGATCTCCGAAGGCGGCATCGTCGGCTCGGCGATCGGCATGGCATCGTACGGGCTGCGCCCGGTCGTCGAGGTGCAGTTCGCCGACTACTTCTATCCTGCGTCCGACCAGATCGTCTCGGAGGCGGCGCGCCTGCGCTACCGCTCGGCGGGCGACTTCACCGCGCCGATCACGATCCGCATGCCGTGCGGCGGCGGCATCTACGGTGGGCAGACGCACAGCCAGAGCCCGGAGGCGCTGTTCACCCACGTGTGCGGCCTGCGCACGGTGATGCCGAGCAACCCGTACGACGCCAAGGGACTCCTGATCGCGTCGATCGAGAACGACGACCCGGTCATCTTCCTCGAGCCCAAGCGCCTCTACAACGGCCCGTTCGACGGCCACCACGGCAAACCCGTCGTGCCGTGGGCGGCGCATCCGATGGGCGAGGTGCCCGAAGGCCACTACACGGTGCCGCTCGAATCCGCTGCCGTGTTCCGGGCCGGGAGCGACCTCACGGTGCTGACCTACGGGACGATGGTCTTCGTCAGCGAGGCGGCGGCACGCCAGACCGGGATCGACGCCGAGATCATCGACCTGCGCACCCTCTGGCCGCTCGATCTCGAGACCGTCGTCCGCTCGGTGAACAAGACCGGGCGCTGCGTCGTCGTCCACGAGGCGACGCGCACCAGCGGCTTCGGCGCCGAGCTCGTCTCGCTCGTGCAGGAGCACTGCTTCTACCAGCTGGAGGCGCCGATCGAGCGCGTGACGGGCTGGGACACGCCGTATCCGCACGCGCTCGAGTGGGCGTACTTCCCGGGCCCGGCACGCGTCGCAGCGGCGCTGAAGCGCGTCATGGAGCCGTGAGATGACGGTGCACGTGATCCGCGTGCCCGACATCGGCGAGGGCATCGCCGAGGTCGAGCTCGTTGCCTGGCACGTCAAGCCGGGAGATGCGATCGCCGAGGACCAGGGCCTTGCCGACGTGATGACCGACAAGGCCTCGGTCGAGATCCCGTCTCCCGTCGCTGGCAAGGTGCTGGAGCTCGGCGGCGAGGTCGGGCAGATGCTCGCGGTCGGCTCGGAGCTGATCCGGATCGAGATCCAGGATGCCGCCGCAACGAGCGCGCCGCCGCCGGCCGCAATCGCGCAACCCGCGCCTGCGCAACCCGCGCCGGCACAACCCCCACGAGCACAAGCCGCGCCAGCGCCGCTGGCACCGACAGCACCGGCGCAGGCCTCGACGACGGGCTCCGCGCCCGCGACGCAGCGGCCGATCGCGTCGCCCGCCGTGCGCGCACGCGCCTGGGAGCTCGGCATCGACCTGCGCGATGTCGCCGCGACCGGAACGGCAGGCCGCATCGTCCAGGCCGACCTCGACGCGCACGTCGCGCGCGGCGCGCCGCGCCGCGCCGCATCGACGCCGGCGGCGGGACGCGCCGCGACGATGAGCACGGGCGATGCGACCCACGCGATCAAGATCGTCGGCCTGCGCCGCCGGATCGCGCAGAAGATGCAGGAGTCGAAGCGCCGCATCCCGCACTTCACCTATGTCGAGGAGGTCGACGTCAGCGAGCTCGAGGACTTGCGCGCTGAGCTCAACGCGAAGCACGGCACCGACCGCCCGCACCTCACGCTGCTCCCGTTCCTGGTCCGCGCGATCGTTCGAGCGGTGCCCGGATTCCCGATGGTCAACGCGCGCTTCGACGATGAGGCCGGCATCGTGACGCGCCACGACGCGGTGCATGTCGGCATCGCGACGCAGACACCCGCGGGCCTCGTCGTCCCGGTCCTGCGCGACGCGCAGGCGCACGACCTGTGGTCGAGCGCCGCCGAGATCGGCCGCCTCGCCGACCTGGCGCGCAGCGGCAAGGCGGTGCGTGACGAACTGAGCGGCTCGACGATCACGATCACGAGCCTGGGCCGGCTCGGCGGCATCGTCTCGACGCCGGTGATCAACCACCCCGAGGTGGCGATCGTCGGGGTCAACCGCGTCGCCCTGCGGCCAGTGATCCGCGACGGCACGATCGTCGCACGCCGGATGATGAATCTCTCGTCGTCGTTCGACCATCGCGTCGTTGACGGCGCCGACGCGGCGGCGTTCATCCGCCGCGTGCGCGAGTTGGCCGAACACCCGGCGACGCTGTTCGTTGGCTGAAGACGCAGGCGCTTCGCGCCGCTCGTCAGGGACGGGCGCGCAGGCTCGAGGCCTGGCGATCGGCGCGCTTCGCGCCGACCAGCCGCACCATCCCGCTCGCGGCGGGCTCGCGGCGAACGGCGAATCCACTGCGCTCCATGGAGGCGATCACCCGCTCGGGGGCGAGGCGCAGCTTGGGATAGTCGCTGACCCGGGTCGTCCAGCCTTCGGCGTTCGCTCGTGCACGATGTCGTGGACGTGCACGACCTCGGAGTCGAACTCGAGGAAGCAGGTCAGCAGCCGATCGCCGTCGCTGCGCACGAGGATGAAGCGGTCGCTCCCGGTCCGCGCCACGGAGTAGTCGCGGAACGACATCACAAGCCTGCCGCCTGGTGCGAGTGCCGACCAGGCGTCTCGGCAGATCGCATCCACGGCGTCGAACGTCGCAAGATGGGTGAGCGTGTCGCCCATGCACAGCAGCGCGCCGACCGGCTCGTCGAGGTAGCGCGGGAAGGAGAGCAGATCGTCGGTGACGACGCGGATCGGCAGACGTTTCGCGAGACTGCGAAGCGACGCGGTCAGTTCGGAAGACGCATCGATCGCGATGACCCGCGCGCCGGCGCGCGCCAGCGCAACGGCGTGCTTGCCGAAGCCCGCGCCGAGGTCGACGACGAGCTCGCCGCGCGCGCGCGGCAGGCCGAGCGCTTCGATCTCGGCGCGCCCCGCGGCGAAGGCCGCGTCGACGCCGCCCACCGTCCACGCATAGATGCCGGTGAGATGGTGCTCATAGTGTTGCGCTGCCGTGGCCATGGCGCGATCCAGGCTTTCATCGCGTCAGGATCGCGAAGCCCGGCGCCAGCAGGACCGGAGTGCCCCGTCCCGAGCCCGCCGTCCCGGCCCGTCTGCGCCACGACTCTTGCCCAGGGTGCAGCTCGAGCGGCATCGCGACGCGCAGGCTGCTCGCCTTCAGCGCCTCGACCAGCGCGAGCCCGGGGCGATCGAGCGCGAAGCGCTCGCCAGGGCCGAGGATCACGTCGTCCGGACTGCCGTCCTGCGTGAGCCAGAGCTCGCCACGCAGACAGACGATGGCGGCGCCCGTGGCGTCGTCGAAGCGCACGATCTGATGCGCGCGCAAGTCGAAGCAGCTTTCGTCGATGCGGATGTCCATGTCGGCATTGCAGCAGCACGCCGGTCGGGCGTCCTGCTCGTGCGTCCGTTGGCGCGGTCCTGCCGTCCGGATTTGTCGCGCGCGACGGCTCGGCGCTGGCACGGCGTTCGGATTTGTTGCCCAATCGTCGGCCCGACCTGTCCCAGGAGAACGACATGTCCGTGCCGCGCATCGCTCCGGTCGAGCCGCCGTATGCGGATGACGTCCAGGCGGCGTTCGACGCAATCATGCGCGGCGCTCCGCCCCTGCTGCTCTTTCGTACGATCGCCCACAACCCGCGCGTGCTGCAGCGGATGATCGCCGGCGGTTTGCTCGACCGCGGCAGCATCACGCTCCGCGCGCGCGAGCTCGTGATCCTGCGCACCTGCGCGCGCTGCAATGCGGCCTACGAATGGGGCGTGCACGTCGCCACCTTCGGCGCCAAGGCGACGCTCGACGAGGAGCAGCTCCGCTCGACGGTGCACGGCAGTTCTGCCGACGCGTGCTGGAACGACGACGACCGCATCGTTCTTCGGCTCGCCGACCAGCTGCACGACACCTGCCACGTCGACGACGCGCTCTGGCAGGAAGCCGTGGCTCGCTTCGCGGCGGCGCAGCTCGTCGAGCTCGTGATGCTTGCCGGGCTCTACCACGCCGTGTCGTTCGCCGTGAACGCATTCCGGGTCGCGCCCGAGAAGTCCGCGCCGGGGTTCCCTTCCTAGGCGCGACCGCTCAATCCTCGAGCTCGGCCTTGGCCATCTCGACGTCGAGCCGCTCGGTCGCGTCGAGCGGCTCGCACGCGGCCGCTTCCTCGTAGAGCTTGGTCGCTTCCTTCATCCGCTTCTCGCCCTCGAGCATCACGAGGCCGTTGGCGTATTCGATCATCGCGATCGCCGAGCCCGGGTTGAGCTTGAGCGCGGTCTTGTAGTGGACGAGGCCGGCGTCCTTGCTCGCGCCCTGGGTGCGGGCGAGGAGCGAGCCCACCTTGTCGATGATCTCGGCGTGGAACGCGCCGAGGGCGGTGTGCGCGTCGGCGTGCTTGGGGGCGAGCTTGATCGTCGTCTCGAGCGCGTTCTTCACCTTCGCGCCGAGCCCTTGCGCGAGTGCCTTGGCGATGCTGATGCCCTGGCTGTAGCGGCCGAGGGCGTACGCCATGCAGTACCAGGCGTTGGCTTCCTTGGGCGCATTCTGCGCGCGCTTCTCGGCGCGTTCGGCGACCTCGAGCAGCAGCGCGAGCTTGTTCTTCTCGCTGCCCTCGAGGTAGGTCGCGTAGATCGCCTGCGACTTGTTGGCCACCGTCATCGCGCCGGCGACGCCGGCGCCGTGCGCCTTCAGCCCCGCCTCGGTCGCCTTCTGGAACTCGCCGGCGTGGAACAGCTGCCACGCGGCGAGCACCTTCTCGTCCGACGGCAAGGGCTCGGCGTCGCCGGCGTGCAGGCGCACCCACTTCTTCCTCAGCGTCGCCGGGTCGTAGTGGTACGCGTCCGCGTCGTGCGGAAAGGCGGTCCATTTGGCCATCTCAGTCTCCTGCGTCGTTCATGTAGCGGGCGGCGAGCGCGTGCAGGTGCTCGCGCTGGGCCTCGTCGAGATAGGGGCTCAGGAGGCTCAGCACGTGGAACGCGCCGCGCAGCAGGGCGGCGCTCGCCGCCTCGGGCTCGAGCGCCTTGCGCGGCTCGCGTACGTACTCGAAGCTCAGCCAATAGGTGAGGACGACGACCATCGCCGTCGCCACCGTCGTCGCCTCGCGCGGTGCGATCGCGAGGCCGCTGCCGGCGGCGATGCCGTCGAGCACCGCCTGCACTGCGCGGGTCTTGCGTTCGAGGACGAACTTGAAATGCATCTCAAGCTTGCGATTGTTCGAGAGCAGGTCGTTCAGGTCGCGGTAGAAGAAGCGGTACGACCAGATCAGCTCGAACAGCATGTGGAAGAAGAGCCATGCGTCCTCGACGTCGGTGACGCCGTCAGCTGCGCGCAGCAGGTCGGTCAGCGCCGCGTCGTAGCGGTCGTAGAGCTTCGTGACCAGCTCTTCCTTGGCGGGATAGTGGTAGTACAGGTTGCCCGGGCTGATGCCGAGCTCGGCCGAGATCAGCGTCGTCGAGACGTTCGGCGCGCCGAAGCGGTTGAACAGCTCGAGCGTGGTGTCGAGGATCCGCTCGGCGGTGCGCCGGGGCTTCTTGGTCTGGGTCGCCATGGATGCGTTGGTCGCCGGTCCACGCTAGCACCGCCTCCGGGGCTCGGCCATCGGTTGGCTCCCTACAATCGCAGGCTTCGATGCCGGCCGTCTCGTTCGTCAACGTCGCCAAGACGTATGCCTCGCCGCGCGGCGACATTCGCGCGCTCGACGACGTGAGCTTCGACCTCGAGGAGGGCGAGTTCTTCGGCCTGCTCGGGCCGAATGGCGCCGGCAAGACGACGCTGATCAGCATCCTCGCCGGCCTCGCGCGCGCGACCTCCGGCCGGGTTTCGGTGCTCGGCCACGACGTCCAGGCCGAGTACGCCGCGGCGCGGCGCAAGATCGGCGTCGTGCCGCAGGAACTTGTCTTCGATCCGTTCTTCACTGTGCGCGAGGCGCTGCGCATCCAGTCGGGCTACTTCGGCGTCCACGACAACGACGAGTGGATCGACGAGCTGCTCTCCAACCTCGGCCTTGCCGACAAGGCGCAGGCGAACATGCGCCAGCTCTCGGGCGGGATGAAGCGGCGCGTCCTGGTCGCGCAGGCGCTCGTGCACCGGCCGCCGGTGATCGTCCTCGACGAGCCGACCGCCGGCGTCGACGTCGAGTTGCGCCAGACGCTCTGGCAGTTCGTCGCCCGCCTGAACAAGGAAGGCCACACGGTGCTCTTGACGACGCACTACCTCGAGGAGGCCGAGGCGCTGTGCGGCCGGATCGCGATGCTGAAGCAGGGCCGGGTGGTCGCGCTCGACCGCACGTCGGCGCTCCTGGCCGGAACCGCGAGCACGATGCTGCGCTTCAAGCTCGACAAGCCGTTGCCGCCGGTGCTCGTCGCGAATGCGCGCGTGACGGGCAGAATCGTCCAGATCACGGCCCACGACGCGCGCGAGGTCGAGTCGATCCTCGCCGTGCTGCATGCCGCCGGCTGCGAGCCCGAGGACCTCGAGATCGGCCGCGCCGACCTCGAGGACGTCTTCATCGAGATCATGCGCGGCGCGACACCGGCCAGGGTGGCGGCATGAACGTACATGTCCTGCCTGCCGCCAAGGTCGAGGCCGGCCCGCTCGCCGGCACCCGCACGCTGCTCTACAAGGAGG
>DASXXO010000051.1:0-10925 GCA_036503045.1 Caldimonas sp.
CTGTGCGAGGATCACCTCAGGCTGCCCTGGGGCCACGAAGGTTGCAGCGGGGCTGGCGTTGCGTGCGTATGCAACCCGACCGGCGCGCTCGCGTTCCAGCTTTTCTGCTCCGAGCCTCTGGCAGAAGAGCAGCGGCGCTAAGGGGGTGCAACGCGGAGCGCGTCACACTCCGGCAACACGAAGCCGGGTGAGCTCGAGAGGCCCGCGGCCGCTCTCCGCTCCGTCACCATGATCCGAGAGGAGGGAAGCGGAATGGGTAAATTGGCAATCTTCGCGACCATCCAAGTTCAATCGGGCACCAGGGCCGCGGCCCGCGAGGTGCTCTTCGATCAGCGAGAGCGATGCCGGCGCGATGAGCTGGGAACGATCCCGTCCGACGTTCTGCTTCCCGACGAGCAGCCGGTCCTCCGGGCTTGGCGCACGCGAGGCAAGAGGCGGGCGTGAAGTTCGTCAGCAAGTCAGGCTTGCCGTTCGGTTCGGGGACGAGTAGAGCACTCGGGCGCATCGTGCAACAGCGCAGGATCCATGCCGGGCTCGGAACCGATCGCACTCCGCTTGCGCGTCGCGCGGGGGTCGTGCTGTCGCTCGTCCTTGCATGCTCGTCCTTGCACGGGCAGGAAGCGCGGAGCAACGTTTTCGACGACCCCTTCGTCCGCGTGACGGAGCGGCTCTCGCCCTGTCCGGTGCCCGAAGGTCCTCTCTATACGCAGGCCGAGGCACGCGCGCAGAGCCATCTGCGCGCCGAAAAGGGAACGACGTGCTACCAGTGGGGGCGCTGCCGCCTGCCCAACGCTTACCTGTACGACAAGGAGATCATCCCGCGCGTCGCCATCTTCATCCGGCGCGACCAGCGCTTCGACGAGTCGAGCATCTGGATCCTCGGTCAGCGGCGCTGGGTCTACCTCAAGGGATGCGTCGCGACCGAGGCGCAGAGCAGCGAGCTCGAGCGGGAGGTGCGCCTCATCGACGACGTCGAGGCGGTGATCAACGAGCTGATGGTCGGCACCTCGGGCAAGCCGCCCTACGCGGTCGAACGCAACTAGGGCCTGTTAACACAAACGCAGTCCATCGGCGATCAGCGAGAAGCTGATGAAGCCGATGAACAGGGCGTCCAGCTTGTCGAAGCGAGAGAAGATGCGTCGGAAGCCTTTGAGGCGGCGGAACAATCGCTCGACCTCGTTGCGGCGCTTGTACATCTCGCGGTCGTACTCCCAGGGATCGACTCTGGTCCTGGGCGGCGGCACGACCGGGATGAAGCCCAAATCGAGTGCGAGCTGGCGCGTTTCGATTCCAGAGTAGGCGCTGTCCATGAGCAGGTGCAGAGGGCGGCTCGGCGCCCCGAGGGCTGGCCAGCAACTCTCGGCCCATGGGCCCGTCGTGGGCCTGGCCCGGCGACAGCGCGAACGTTATGGCCGTTCGAGCATCCGCGGCAACCAGATGAACCTTGGTGGTCCAGCCGCCTCGAGACTTGCCGATGGCCTGGGGGCCGTTTTTTTTAGAGCCCCCGTACCGTCGGGATGAACCTTGATGATGGTGGAGTCCAGCGACACCGCCTCGATGCGGATGCGCACCACCTGCGACCGCTGCAGCTGCTCGAACACCCGATCGAGCACGCCCAGCTTGGACCAGCGGTTCATGCGCGTGTAGATGGTGTGCCAGTTGCCGAAGCGCTTGGGCAGGCCGCGCCACTTGCAACCGTGCTCGGCCACGTAGAGGATCGCATTGAGCACGTTCAGGTTGCTCATGCTGACGTTGCCTCGCTGCGTCGGCAGGCAGTGCTCGATGACAGCGAAATGTTCTGCGGTGATCTCCATTCCCACAGTGTTGCTCGCTCTGCAGGTTGATGGCAATTAGTGTTAACACGCCCTAGCTGCGCGCCGCCTGGCGCGCACTAGCGCGGGGAGCTTCCGGGTCGCCGAATAGAGGTGCCGTCGGCGTCTGGCCAACCGCGCTCGGACTTCGGATGAGGAACGACACTAGCTCATGGCTCCGATCTCGATCGCGGCGCTGGCGCTGGCGATGTCGACCGACGCGTTCGCTGCCGCCGTCGGCAAGGGCGCGGCGTTGCAGCGGCCGCGCTGGGCCGAGGCGCTGCGCACCGGTCTCATCTTCGGGACGATCGAGGCGCTGACGCCGATCGTCGGCTGGGCGCTCGGCTCGGCGGCGGCGCGCTATGTCACCGCGTGGGACCACTGGATCGCTTCCGGGTTGCTGGCGGCGCTTGGCGTGCACATGAGCCATGCCGGAGCGCGAGCGTCTCCCGAGCGGCTCGACGAGCGCCCGGATCGGCACGGCTTCTGGCTGCTCGCGATGACCGGTTTCGCGACCAACATCGATGCGATGGCGGTCGGTGTCGGCCTCGCCTTCGTCGACGTCGACATTGTCCCGGTCGCGGCGGCCATCGGCAGCGCGACCTTCACCATGGTGACGGCGGGCGTCATGCTGGGTCGCGTGCTCGGGATCGTGGCCGGCAAGCGCGCCGAGATCGCGGGCGGCGTGGTGCTGATCGCGATCGGCACGGTCATCCTGTTCGAGCACCGGCATCGCGGCTAGCGAGCGCAGGCGCGTCCAGGTCCTGGGCGCGAAGGATCGCCCGGTGGGGAGGCTCGAGGCCGGCTGGCATGGCGCCGCGGTCCCGATCGGCCTTGCTGCGCAGGAGCGGGAAGTCGATCCTGCCCCCCGGCGGGAGTCGCCGTCGCCCCCGCCGGGAACGCGCCGGGGTGGCGCGGCATCCAATGGGAATGACGCAAGGCAGCGCACGGCCAGCGAGCGAGGCGACCGCAGCCGACGATGCGGCGCTCGTCGCCCGCATCGTGGGCGGCGAGCGGGCGGCCTTCGAGCAGATCATGCGCAGGCACAACACGGCGCTCTTTCGCACCGCGCGCGCGATCCTGCGCGACGATGCCGATGCCGAGGACGCCCTGCAGGAGGCGTATCTGGCCGCCTATCGGCACCTGGGCGAATTTCGGGGCGACGCGCGGCTGGGGACCTGGCTGACGCGGATCGTGATCAACCAGGCGCTCGGCCGGCTGCGTGCGCGCCGGCGCGACAACGTCGTCGAGCTGCTCGGCGAGACTTCCCAAGAAACGCCGCCGGCGATGGAGCGTGCCATGGACGACGGACAGGTCGAGTCGCCGGAGTCGAGCGCCATGCGCGCGCAGCTGCGCCGCCTGCTCGAGCGCAAGATCGACGCGTTGCCGCTCGCGTTCCGCACCGCCTTCGTCCTGCGCGAAGTCGAGGAGATGACGATCGAGGAGACGGCGGAATGCCTCGCGATCCCGCCTGCGACGGTGAGGACGCGGGTTTTTCGCGCGCGAGCGCTGCTGCGCACGTCGCTGGCCGAGGAGATCGACGTCGCCACCAACGAGGTCTTCGCCTTCGCGGGAGCGCGCTGCGACCGGATCGTCGCCGGCGTTCTCGAGCGGCTCCGGGTGCTGGAGAGCGCGGGCGAGGCGCCGGAGCGCTGAAGGCGGGCGCGCGGGAACAGCAGCGCGTGCCGGTGCATCCAATCTGAGGTATCGCAAACCCCAAAGGATCCACCATGAAGAAAATCTTCACCGTCGCTGCAGCGTCGCTCGCCCTTGCCGCCGGCCATGCGCTCGCGCAGGCGCCGAGCGACGCCCAGATCGCCTCCATCGTCGTGACCGCGAACCAGGTCGACATCGATGCCGGCAAGCTTGCCGAATCGAAGGCGAGCAACGCCGAGGTGAAGGCCTTCGGCAAGCAGATGGTCACCGACCACTCGGGCGTCAACAAGCAGGCGGTTGCGCTCGTGACCAAGCTGAAGGTGACCCCCGAGGACAACGCCACCAGCCAGAGTCTGAAGTCGGGTGGCGCCGACAACGTGAAGAACCTGCAGAAGCTGAGCGGCGCCGCGTTCGACAAGGCCTACGTCGATCACGAAGTCGCCTATCACGAGCAGGTGCTCGACGCGGTCGACAAGACGCTGATCCCGAGCGCGCAGAACGCCGAGCTCAAGGGCCTGCTGGTCTCGGTCCGGCCGGCATTCGTCGCGCACCTCGAGCACGCCAAGAGCCTGCAGGCTTCGCTTGCCAAGAAGAGCTGAGCCGCTGCGCCGTGCGGCGCTGCGCGCCGGCGTCGCGGCGGGCATCGCCGCGATCGTCCTGGCCGGGAACGGCGCCGCGGTCGCGGCCGGGCCGCGCACCCACCAGATCGTCATCCAGGGGCTGCAATACGTCCCCGAGACGCTCAAGGTGAAGCGCGGCGACGTCGTCGTCTGGGTCAACAAGGATCCATTCCCGCACACCGTGACGGCGGCCGGCGCGTTCGACTCGAAGTCGATCGCCGCCGAGAAGTCGTGGCGCTTCACGGCGAGCCGCGCGGGCACGTTCGCCTATGTCTGCACGCTGCATTCGAACATGAGGGCTACGCTGCAGGTCGAGTGAGGCACGCGCGCTCGGATCGACGTTCCTGGGCCGAGGCCGCAAGCGGCAAGGAGCGGGCATGGCAGCCGACGACGACGCGGCCTTTCTGAATAACTGCTGGTATTTCTTCTAGAACTACCTCCACAGCTTCGACCTCGACGACCCGAAGGTCGCGCTGTCACTGTGCAACAGCCTGCGCGAGGGGTTCATGGAGGACAAGGCGATCATCGAGGCGCAGCAGAAGCTGTTCGACCGCGAGCCCGAGACGCAGCTTCTGGCGATCGCCGCCGATGCGGCGCTGGCACACTTCCGCCGCGTCTTCGGCCAGCGCCTGGCGGCGGAACGCTCGGAGATGGCCGCCGCGGCGTGACCGCAGCCCGGCTGCCCGTTGCGTCGTCGTTGCCGCTCAGCGGCCGACCGGCGGCAGGAGCTTGCGCAGGACGTCGGGGTCGACGGGCTTTTGCAAGTAATGGTCGACGCGGGCGAAGGTGTCGGAGACGCGCTCGTCGTCGTGCTCGCGGCCGGTGACTGCGATCAGGACGATGTCGTCGCCGTAGCGCGCACGCAGCGTCCGCGCGAGGTCGTTGCCGTCCATCCCCGGCATACCGATGTCGAGCAGGACGCAGTGCGGTTGCTGCTCCTCGATGAGGGCGAGCGCGCGGGCGCCGGTTTCGGCGACCTGTACCTTGTACCCGCTCAGCCCCAGGGTCTCGGCAAGCGCTTCCGCGGCGTCGGCAACGTCGTCGACCACCAGCACGCGGACATCGTCTTGGCTCATGCGGGGGATTGTCACATTGCGCCGATGGCAGGAGCCCTGCGCGGCCCAAATTCTCCCCCGCCCGCTCTCAGCGCGCGGTCGATGCGTCGGCGGAACTGTTCGCCGCTCGGCCGGAAGCGCGCCCGCCGGCCTGGCCGGCCTGCATCAGCTCGGCTCGGCGCGTCGCCATCGGCATGACGATCTCGTACAGGTCCATCTCGGCACGACGGACTTGCGGGAAGAGCTCGCCTTCTTCTTCCTGGACGTGGTGGTTGATGTACTCGGCGAGCACCTTCAGCTTGGCCTCGTAGAGGCGCTCGTCGGGACCCGCTGCTTCGATCTGGGCGATCAGGGTCTTGGCCGAGGCGTGTTCGACCTTCGCATCGTCGAGGAGATCGGGGTCGACGCCGGCCTCGCGCGCCGCGGGATAGAAGAATTCCTCCTCGATGGTCGCGTGGACGGTCAGCATCCCGCAGATCCGTTGCGCAAGCTCCTGGCGCTCGCTTGACCTCCCGCCATCGTCGTCGAGTCGTTCGTACTCGTCGAAGGCGGCGCGCACCTCGGCGTGGTCGGCGGTCAGCAGCGACAGGATGTCGGGCGTTTCGCCCGCGCCGTTGTTGGCCGCGTTGCCGCGGTCGCTCGATTGCTTTGCCTTCGCCAAGATCTTTCCCCCGGGGAGTCGTCGGATCGCAGCGCGTGGCAATCACCGTGCCGATTCCCGGGGCCGCGCAGTGCGCGGCGACGAGCTGGACGTCAGCGCGGCCGGATCGGCGTGTACAGCTGCTCGGCCGCGGCCTCGGGCTTCATCAGCCGCCAGCGCTCGAGCGCGGCCAGCTCACTGACCGAACGGTGCGCCTCGTCGGACTGGATGATGGGGTCGAGCGCAAGCACGCGGGCGACGCAACGCGCGACCCACTCGTCAGTGTCGCGCACGTACTCGCCCGCCGCCTGGACGTGCTCGACCGGGATCCGCTCGGTGCGCTCGAAATCGAAGTCCTGGCCCAGCCCGTGCGTGTTCTGGAAGTCGGGATGGGCGTTGGCGCTGGCGTGCAGACGGCGCGCGAACTCGTCGTCGGCTACGGCGCTCGGGTCGAGATGGCCTTTCGACGTCCAGAGACCGTTCGCGAGGTCGACGAAGTCCGCAGGCTCCGCACCGACCTCGAGCTGGCTCAGCCGCATCGCGAAGCGATCGACCCACTGCTCTCGCGTGACGTTGAACTCCATGCTCACCCCGTCACCTCGCTCGAGCGGACCCATTCCCCGCCGACGAGCAGCTCGTGCGGCCCGAACTGCGCCTTGTAGGCCATCTTCTCGCTGCCCTGGATCCAGTAGCCCAGGTAGACGTGCGGCAAGCCGAGCTGGCGGGTCTGCTCGATCTGCCAGAGGATGTTGTAGGTGCCGTAGCTCGTCTTCGGCTCGGGCTCGAAGAAGGTGTAAACCGCCGACAGGCCGTCGTTCAGCACGTCGAGGATCGAGACCATCTTGAGCGCACCTTCGCCGTCCGCCGAAGGCTCGCGGAACTCGACGAGGCGCGAGTTGACGCGGCTTTGCAGCAGGAACTGGGTGTACTGGTCGACCGAATCGTGGTCCATCCCGCCGCCGATGTGGCGCCCCGCCTGGTAGCGCAGGTAGAGCTGGTAGTGCTCGGCGACGAAGCACAGGCGCAGCACGCGCGCTTCGAGATGGCCGTGCGCGTGGCGGGCGCGGCGCTGGCTGCGCGTCGGCTCGAAGGTCGCCACCGGGACGCGCAGCGGCAGGCAGGCTCGGCACCCATCGCAGTACGGCCGGTAGGTGAACATCCCGCTGCGCCGAAAGCCGTTGGCCACCAGCCCCGAGTAGGCGTCGGCGTGGATCAGGTGGCTCGGCGTCGCCACCTGCGAGCGCGCCATGCGCCCGGCGAGGTAGCTGCACGGGTAGGGGGCCGTGGCGTAGAACTGCAGCGAGGCGAGCGGAAGCTCTTTCGGATGGGTCACTGGCTGTCCTCGGGCGCCGCGGTCTCGCCGCCGCCTGCGCGGGCGTCGAGACCCAACTCTTCCCACAAGCGTAAATCATAGGACCAATCGGCGACGTCGCTCATCGCAAGTGAACCGCGCAAGCGCGTCTGGAACTCGCGCCGCGCGATCTCCCGCCCGCCGAGCGACGCCAGATGCCCGGTCTTCTGCTGGCAGTCGATCGTCTCGATTTGGTGCGCGCGACAGAACGCGACCAGCGCGGCAAGGGCGATCTTCGAGGCGTCGGTGCGCAGCGCGAACATCGATTCGCCGAAGAACATCCGGCCGATTCCGACGCCGTAGAGGCCGCCGACGAGCTCGCCCGCGCTCCAGGTCTCGAAGCTGTGGACTCGGCCCAGCGCGTGCCAGGCGGCGTACGCCTGGATCATCTCGGGCACGATCCAGGTCCCGCTTTCGCCGTCGCGCGCCACCGTCGCGCACTCCTCGATGACGCGCCGCGTCGCGCTATCGACCCGCACGGCCGAGCCGGGCGTCGCGAGGAAGCGCCGGATCGTCTTCCTGAGCGAGCGCCTCAGCTTGAACTCGGCCGGCAGCAGGACCATGCGCGGGTCGGGAGACCACCAGAGGACCGGCTGGCCTTCGCTGTACCAGGGAAAGATCCCTTTGCGATAGGCCTCGGTCAGGCGCTGCGGCGTGAGCTCGCCGCCGGCCGCGACCAGGCCCGGGATGTCGCTCGTGCGCGGCAGCGCGCGCTCGGCGTCCGGCAGCGGATCGTGCGGGCCCTGGAGCCAGCGGATCACGCGCGGTGCGTCAAGACGACGAGGTCGCCGCGACGGTCGGCTTCTTCTGCGTGACGGTGACGCCGTTCTTGACCGCGACGATCTCGGCCAGGATCGAGACCGCGATCTCGGCCGGCGTGCGGCTGCCGATGTCGAGGCCGATCGGCCCGTGCAGCCGCTCGATCTCCGCGGCGCTGAGGTCGAACAGCGCGAGGCGTTCCTTGCGCTTGGCGGTGTTGCCGCGCGAGCCGAGCGCGCCGACGTAGAACGCCGGCGACTTGAGCGCCTCGAGCAGCACCAGGTCGTCGAGCTTGGGGTCGTGCGTCACCGCGACGACGGCGGTGTGCGGATCGAGCTGCAGCTCGATCGCGAGGTCGTCGGGCATCGCGGTGCTGAACGTCGTGCCGGGGACGTCCCAGGTCAGGTGGTACTCCTCGCGCGGGTCGCAGACGATCACTTCGAAGTCGAGGCCGAGCGCCATCTGGGCGAGCGCGCGCGACAGCTGCCCGGCGCCGATCACGAGCATGCGCCAGCGCGGGCCGTAGAGCGCGCGCATCGTCCGGCCGTCGAAGCTGAACGCCTCGCCGCGCCGCGCCGGCTCGACGCGCACCTTGCCGTCGCGCAGGTCGACGACGCGCGCGACGAGCTCGTGGCGGGCGCTCCGCTCGAGCACCTCGTCGACCCAGGCAGTGTCGGTGAGCGGCTCCTGGACGAGGCGGAGGTTCCCGCCGCACGGCAGGCCGAAGCGGGCCGCCTCTTCCTTGGTGACGCCGTAGGTGACGAGCGAGGGCTTGGCGACGCGCTCGCCCTTCCTGACGCGATCGATCAGGTCGTCCTCGACGCAGCCGCCCGAGACCGAGCCGACGACGAGGCCGTCGTCGCGCATCGCGAGCAGCGCGCCGGGCGGGCGCGGCGCCGAGCCCCAGGTCTCGATCACCGTGACCAGCCAGACGCTATTGCCCGCGGCGCGCCACTCGCGCGCCTGGAGCAGCACCTGCAGGTCGAGACTGTCCATGCGGTCGATGGTACCCGCGGCGACGCGCTACTGCATGAACCAACCGTGGCTGAGGACGAGCGACTGGCCGGTGAGCGCGTTGGTGGGGAAGGCGGCGAAGAAGAGCGCGGCCGCGGCGATGTCGGCGCTCGTCGTGAACTCGCCGTCGACGGTTTCCTTCAGCATCACCTTCTTGATCACGTCGTCCTCGCTGATGCCGAGCGCCAGCGCCTGCTCGGGGATCTGCTTGTCGACCAGCGGCGTGCGCACGAAGCCCGGGCAGATGACGTTGGCGCGCACGTTGTGCTTGGCGCCTTCCTTGGCGATCACCTTGCCGAGGCCGATCAGCCCGTGCTTGGCGGTGACATACGGAGCCTTCAGCAACGACGCCTCCTTCGAATGCACCGATCCCATGAGGATGATGCTGCCGCCGCGCCCCGACGCGTACATGTGCGGCAGACACGCCTTGGTGGTGAGGAATGCGCCGTCGAGGTGGATCGCGAGCATCTTCTTCCACTCGGCGAACGGGAACTCCTCGATCGGATGGACGATCTGGATGCCGGCGTTGCTGACCAGGATGTCGACGCCGCCCCACGCCTTCACGACCGCGGCGACCGCGGCGTTCACCTGCGCCTCGTCGCTGACGTCCATCGCGATCGCCATCGCGTTGGCGCCGATCTCGGCGGCGACGTCCTTGGCGGCTGAGAGGTTCAGGTCGGCGACGGCGACCTTCGCGCCTTCGCGCGCATAGATGAGGGCGATGTCCTTGCCGAGGCCGCTCGCGGCACCGGTGACGATTGCGATCTTGTCCTGTAGTTGGCTGCTCATACGACTCTTGCTCCGGGAAGGGGTTGGGGGCTGACGGTGGCCGCGAGCGGGCGCTCGCCCGTCAGGTCGAACACCTCGACGCCGCTCGCGATCGGCTTCCTCTGCAGCCAGCGCGGGTCGGTGAGGGTCTGGGTCGTATCGGCGACGCCGGCGGCCCAGTGCTCGAGCATCGAGGTGCGCGAGAACTCGTAGTCTTTCGACTGGCTCTCGTAGTGCTTGCTGCGGTAGATCAGGTGGACGACGGTGACCGCGGCGTCGCAGGGCAGCCGGCCGAGCGCCTTCGCGTCGGGATCGTCGCGCAGGCTCGCCGGCAGCTTGGCGACGAGGCGGCGCGCCGTCTGCATCGTTGCCTGCCGCTTCAGCTCGACCGTCGTGTTGAGGCGGGTCCGGCTCGAGTAGCGGATGTCCTTCTCGCGCTCGGAGACGTCGGCCATCGTCGCCGGCATCTCGCCGCGCGCCGCAAAGAGGTCGACCTGGAACACCACTCTTGGATCGCTGTCGGGCTGGTCGAGCACGTGCTGGAGCGGCGTGTTCGAGACCAGGCCGCCGTCCCAGTAGAACTCGCCGTCGATCTCGACCGGCGGGAATCCGGGCGGCAGCGCCCCGCTCGCCATCACGTGGCGGACGTCGATCTTGCGCTCGCTGCTGTCGAAGTAGAGAAAGTTGCCCGTCTTCACGTTGACCGCGCCGACCGAGAGCCGCACTGCGCCCGAGTTGATCAGGTCGAAGTCGACCATCTCCTCGAGCGTCCTGCGCAAGGGCTCGGTGTCGTAGTAGCTGATCGCGGCGAGCGTTCCCGGGGGCTGGAACGGCGCCGCGGGAACGCGCGGCTGGAAGAGCCCGGCGACGCCGAACAGCATCGCGATCGTCGCGTTGGTCTCGTTGAGCAGGTCGCGCGTGCGGCCGATCGAAGCGATGCCGTCGGGTAGCGGCGGCAGCGCGACGCCGCAGGGCAGGGTCGAGACGACTTCCCAGAACTCGCGCAGCCGCGCGACGCGCCGCTCGGGCGGATTGCCGGCGATCAGCGCTGCGTTGATCGCGCCGATCGAGATGCCCGCGACCCAGGTCGGCGTTTGCGACGCCCCGGCGAGCGCTTCGTAGACCCCGCCCTGGTAGGCGCCGAGCGCGCCGCCGCCTTGCAGCACGAGGATGCAGCGCTCGGCCGGGCGGCGCGCGCTGCGAGGCTTGCTCGGCGAAGGCATCGATGGAGCTCGTGGGTGACGCAGTGCG
>DASXXO010000052.1:0-5291 GCA_036503045.1 Caldimonas sp.
ACGCAGAGCAACACCGCATTCCGCGGCTTCGGCGGGCCGCAGGGCGCGATCGCGGTCGAGAACATCCTCGACTCGATCGCCAGAAGGCTCGGCAAGGATCCGCTCGACGTGCGCAGGATCAACTTCTACGGCCCGAGCCCGCGTCCGGGCGCGCCCGGCGCGCGCAACGTCACGCCGTACGGCCAGGCCGTCGAGGACAACATCGTGCACGAGCTCGTCGACGAGCTCGAGGCGACGAGCGCGTACCGCGCGCGACGCGCGGCGATCGCCGAATTCAATGCCAAGAGCGAGATCCTGCAGCGCGGCATCGCGCTCACGCCGGTCAAGTTCGGCATCTCGTTCAACCTCGTCCACCTCAACCAGGCGGGCGCGCTCGTCCACGTCTACGGCGACGGCTCGGTGCTCGTCAACCACGGCGGCACCGAGATGGGCCAGGGCTTGCACACCAAGGTCGCGCAGGTCGTCGCGCACACCCTGGGAGTCGACTTCGACGCGGTGCGCGTGACCGCGACCGACACGCACAAGGTCGCGAACACCTCGGCGACCGCGGCGTCGACCGGCAGCGACCTGAACGGCAAGGCGGCCGAGGACGCCGCGCGCCAGATCAAGGCGCGCCTGGTCGCCTTCGCATGCGAGCGTTACGACGTCGCCGCGACAGACCTGCGCTTTGCCGGCGGCGTCGTCACCGTCGGTGCGAAGAAGACGATGAGCTTTCGCGAGTTGGTCGCCGAGGCGTACATGGCGCGCGTCCAGCTCTGGTCCGACGGCTTCTACGCGACGCCGGGGCTCTCGTGGAACCGCGAGACGATGCAGGGCCGCCCGTTCTACTACTTCGCCTATGGTGCGGCGGTGAGCGAGGTCGTCGTCGACACGCTCTCCGGCGAATGGAAGCTCGTCGCCGCGCACGTGCTGCATGACGCCGGCCGCTCGCTCAACCCGGCGATCGACATCGGCCAGATCGAGGGCGGCTTCATCCAGGGGATGGGGTGGCTCACGATGGAAGAGCTCGTCTGGCATCCCGACGACGGCAGTGCGAAGGCGGGCCTCCTCCTCACGCATGCGCCGAGCACGTACAAGATTCCGACCGCGAACGACTGCCCGCCGGTGTTCGACGTCCGGCTCTGGAAGGACGGCCTCGCCGACGACAACGTCGCCGAGACGATCCACCGCAGCAAGGCGACCGGCGAGCCGCCGCTGCTGCTGGCGTTCTCGGTCTTCTTCGCGATCAGGGACGCGATCTCTGCAGTCGGCGGACATCGCGTCGATCCGCCGCTCGCGGCGCCGGCGACGAGCGAATCGATCCTGCGCGCGATCGGCACGGTGCAGGCGAAGGCCACGCCATGAGCGAAACGCGGCTGCGCGCCGATGCGGCGGCCTGGCTCGGCGCCGCGACGCCGGCAGTCGTCGTCGAAGTCGTGGCCGCGCGCGGCTCGGTGCCGCGCGGTGTCGGCACGCGCATGCTCGTCTCGGCCGAGGCGACGCGCGGGACGGTCGGCGGCGGCCATCTCGAGCTGAAGGCGATCACGCACGCACGCGCGACGCTCGCGCACGGAGTGGCCGATCGCAGCGAGCAGTCGTTCGCGCTCGGCCCGTCGCTCGGCCAGTGCTGCGGCGGCGCGCTGACGCTCGCGTTCGCGCCGCTCGACGCCGAAGCGCTCGCGCGCTGGCCCGCGAGCGCGCCGCTCTTTCAGCTCCAGCTGCATGGCGCCGGCCATGTCGGCCGCGCCATCGCGACGCTGCTGGCGACGCTCGACGTCGAGGTCGACTGGTTCGACCAGCGCGACGACGGCTTTCCGGCGACGACCGCGCTCGGCTCGCCCTGGCCGGCGCACATCCGGCGCACGTCGATCGACACGGTCGAAGCCGAGGTCGCGCATGCACCGGCCGGCGCGTCGTTCCTCGTCCTCACCCACGAGCACGCGCTCGACCTGCGCGTCACCGAAGCGATCCTGCGCCGCGGCGACTTCGCCTACTGCGGCCTGATCGGCTCGAAGACCAAGCGCGCGAGCTTCGCGCGCCGGCTCGCCGAGCGCGGCGTCGCGAGCGCGGCGGTCGCGCGGCTGACGTGCCCGATCGGCGATCCGGCGATCGCCGGCCGCGCCCCCGAGGTCATCGCTGTCGCCGCGGTCGCCGATCTGCTGCGCGTCGCGAGCGCTGCGGCGACAACGCCTGCTGCGCCGCCAGATCTGCGGCGAAACGTCGCCCGCGCCTCGCCCGCGCCCGACTAGAAGCTGCCGACGCCGCCGTCGACGAGGAGGTCGACGCCGGTGATGAAGGACGCGGCGTCCGAAGCGAGAAAGAGCACGGCAGCGGCGACCTCGTCGGTCGTGCCGAAGCGCTTCATCGGATTGCGCGCCGCCCACGCGAGCTTGAGATCGGCGGCCTGCCGGGCAGTCATCGTGCGATCGAAGATCGGCGTCTCGATCGGTCCCGGGCTGACGACGTTGACGCGGATGCCGCGTTCCACGAGCTCGGCGGCGATGGTGCGTCCGAACGAGCGGACCGCCGCCTTGCTCGCGCCGTAGACCGAGCCGAGCGGATTGCCCTTGCCGGCGGCGACCGACGCGTTGAGGACGATCGCGCCGCCCGTGGTCATCAGCGCGACGGCCTTCTGCACGGTGAAATAGACGCCCTTGACGTTGACGTCGAAGGTCGCGTCCCACGCCTCCTCGGTGGTCGTCGCGAGCGGGCCGAAGCTCGCGACGCCGGCGTTGGCGAAGACGACGTCGAGACGCCCGCCGCCGAATTCGCGCGTCGCCGCGACCATGCGATCGATGTCGACGAGGCGCGAGGTGTCGGCGACGACGCCGCGTGCGGCAGCGCCGAGCTCGGCCGCGCTCCGGGCGACGGTGTCGGCGTTGCGCCCGACGATCACGACCCGCGCGCCCTCGTCGACGAGCCCGCTGGCGACGGCGAGGCCGATGCCGCTGTTGCCTCCGGTGACCAGCGCCACCTTGCCTTCGAAGCGTCGTTCGCCCATGTGGCGTCCTCTCTCGTTCGGCCTCTCGTTCGGCGATTGTGCTTTGCGCGCTGGCCAAGCCGCGCCCGGGGACCGAGAATGCCCCGCCACCTGAGCACGCCGATGACATTGCCGCCGCACATGGCCTCCCAGATGGAGCGCATCCGCCATCAGTTCGTCGCCGGCCGGCTCGAGTGGCAGGACAGCGCCGTCCCTGCGACGCACATCCCGGTCGAGAACTACTTCGACGACGCGATCCGCGCGCGCGAGATCGAGCGGCTGTTCCGGCCGCTGCCGCTGATCGTCGGCCACGCGGGCGAGCTGCCCGCAGGACGTGTCCTGGCGCACGACGACTACGGCGTGCCGCTGCTGCTGACGCGTGACGCCGACGGGCGCTTTCGCGCCTTCCTCAACGTCTGCCGGCATCGCGGCATGCGGCTGGTCGAGGCCGGTGCAGCGGCGGCGCCGAAGGCGAGCATCGTCTGCCCATACCACGGCTGGACGTATCGCCTCGAAGGGTCGCTGCGGCACCGCCTGCACGGCGAGAGCTTCGACGCCTGCGATGGGGGCGACGAGAGCCTCGTCGCCCTGCCCGCCGAGGAGCGCCACGGCCTGCTCTGGGTCGTGCCCACACCGGATGCGACGATCGACGTCGCCGCCTTTCTCGACGGCCTCGACGGCGAGCTGCCGTTTTGCGGCATCGAACGGCTGCGCCTCTTTCGCACCGTGCGGGCGCAGTACCCCGCCAACTGGAAGCTGATCGTCGACGCCTTCCTCGAGGCCTATCACATCCGCGTCCTGCACAAGGAGACGATCTATCCCTTCTTCGCCGACGGGCTGACTGCGGCCGCGCGTTTCGGCCCGCACATCCAGTCGCTGGTCGCCCGCCGCGCTGCGGAGACATGGTCGAACGAGCAAGACGCGGAGCTGCCGGCCGACATGGCGGCGCTGTGCGATCTGGTCACGCCGAGCCACGTCGTGTTCCCGAACGTGGTCACGATCTTTCACCCCGACTACCTGAGCCTCATCACGCTCTACCCGGCGGGCCCGGCAACGCTGTCGTGGACGCACCGCATGCTGATCCCCGCCGATCGCGCGACGCCGGACTGGACGCCGCATTGGGAGAAGACGTTTCGCCTGATCGAGGAAGGCGTGTTCCAGAAGGAGGACATCGCCTGCGCGATCGGCATCCAGCGCGGCCTCAGGAGCGGCGCCAACCGCCATCTCACCGCCGGCCGGGCCGAGCAGGCGATCGGCTGGTTCCACGCCGACATCGCAGGTGCTCTCGCGGCGCGCGCGCGCGCGCCGATGCTCAGTCGGGCTTGACCTTCGCGCGCTCGAGCACCGGCTTCCAGCGCTCGCGCTCTTTGGCGATGAAGGCGGCGAACTCGGCCGGCGTGCTGCCGACGGCGATCGCTGCGTCGCCCTGCAACCGCTCGAGCGCCGCCGGCTCGCGCACCGCACGCGCCGCGGCCGCGGCGAGCTTGTCGGTCGCCAGCGCCGCGAGGCTCGCCGGCGCGAGGATGCCGTACCACTGCGTCATCTCGAAGCCCGGCCAGCCCTGCTCGGCAACGGTGCCGACTTCGGGCAGCTGGGCGATCCGCTGGCTCGACCCCGTGGCGATGCAGCGGAGCTTGCCGGCCTTGATGAACGGCAGCACCGCCGGCGCGCCGACTGCGGCGGCCTGCAAGCGACCGGCGAGCAGGTCGGTCAGCTGCGGGCCGGTGCCCCGGTACGGCACGTGCAGCACGAAGATTCCCGTCGTCGTCTTCAGATACTCGAACGCAAGGTGGCCGGCGCTGCCGTTGCCCGCCGATCCGTAGTTCATCTGGCCGGGCTGGGCCTTCGCGAGGGCGACGAACTCCTCGAGGTTGCGCGCCGGGACGTCGGGATGGACGACGTACAGGCTCGGCACCTTGGCGAGCAGCGAGATCGGCTTGAAGTCGCGCACCGGGTCGTAGGGCAGTTTCGCGAAGATGAACGGATTGACCGCCAGGGTGCCGATGTGGCCGAGGATCACCGTGTGCTGGTCGTCGGCATGCGCGACCTCGGCCATCGCGACGTTGCCGGCACCGCCCGGCTTGTTGTCGACGTAAACGCTCGTGCCGAGCAGGCGCGCGAGCTCGGCGGCGGTCGAGCGGGCGACGATCTCGGAGCTGCCGCCGGGTGCGAACGGGACGACGAAGCGGATCGGCCTGCTCGGCCATGCATCGGCCGCACGCGCCCCAAACGGCGAGCCCGCAGCGAGCGCAGCGCCCGCGAGCGCCTGCAACGCAGCGCGACGCGGCACGCAACGGCGCGCCATCAGCACCATCACGAACCTGCGAGCACT
>DASXXO010000053.1:0-7792 GCA_036503045.1 Caldimonas sp.
GTGAAACTCGTCGGCGACGCCGTTGCCGCCGTGCATGTCGCGCGCGACGCGAGCGATTTCCAGCGCCTTGCCGCAGGAGTTGCGCTTGACGATGGAAATCATTTCCGGCGCCCACTTGCCTTCATCGATCAGGCGGCCGACACGCAGCGCGGCCTGCAGGCCCAGGGTGATTTCGGTAAGCATGTTGGTGAGCTTCAACTGCACGAGTTGCGTCGCCGCCAGCGGGCGGCCGAACTGCTTGCGATCGAGCGTGTACTGGCGCGCGCGGTGCCAGCAGTCTTCGGCGGCGCCGAGCGCGCCCCAGGCGATGCCGTAGCGCGCCGAGTTGAGGCAGGTGAACGGGCCCTTCAGCCCGCGCACCTCCGGAAACGCGTTCTCCTCGGGGCAGAACACCTCGTCGAGGACGATCTCGCCGGTGATCGATGCACGGAGCCCCACCTTGCCGTGGATGACCGGCGTGCCCAGCCCCTTGGCTCCCTTCTCGAGGACGAAGCCGCGGATCGCCCCCTCGTCGTCCTTCGCCCACACGAGCAAGACGTCGGCGACCGGCGAGTTCGTGATCCACATCTTGCTGCCGCTGAGCGAGTAGCCGCCGGCGACCTTGCGCGCGCGCGTGACCATGCTGCCGGGGTCCGAGCCGTGGTCCGGCTCGGTCAGGCCGAAGCAGCCGATCGACTCGCCACGCGCGAGCTTCGGCAAGTACTTCTGCTTCTGCGCCTCGGTGCCGAACTCGTTGATCGGCACCATGACGAGCGACGACTGCACGCTCATCATCGAGCGGTAGCCCGAGTCGATGCGCTCGATCTCGCGCGCGACGAGGCCGTAGCAGACGTAGCTCAACGCGGCGCCGCCGTACTGCTCGGGAATGGTCGCGCCGAGCAGGCCGAGCTCGCCCATCTCGCGGAAGATCGCGAGGTCGGTCGTCCCCTGCCGGAACGCCTCGAGGACGCGCGGCGCGAGCCGGTCCTGCGCATACGCGCGCGCCGCGTCGCGCACCGCGCGCTCTTCGCCCGTCAGCTGCTGGTCGAGCAGCAGCGGGTCGTCCCAGTGAAAGCTTGCCTTGGCCATCTGCATCTCCAGCGTCGGTTCTACTCGGGGACGACCGCGGTGACCTCGATCTCCACCTTGGCGCGATCTTCGATCAGCGCGGTCACCTCGACCGCCGTCATGGCGATGTCGTAGTGGCCAACGATGTCGCGAAACGCGGCGCCGATCGCGCGCCCGGCCGCGAGGTACTCGCGCTTGCTCGTGACGTACCACGTCATGCGGACGATGTGCTCGGGGCTCGCCCCGCCGGCGCGCAGCACCGCGGCGACGTTCTCGAGCGCGAAGCGCGCCTGGTCGGCGAAGTCGTCGCTCGTCCACACGCCCTCGGGCGTCCAGCCGACCTGGCCGGCGACGTAGACCTGGCGGCCGGTCGCGGCGACGCCGTTCGCATAGCCCTTGGGCCGCGACCAGCCTGCGGGCAGGAGCGCTTCGTTTCTCATCGCTTCTCCTTGGCGCCGCGCGGGGCGGCGTTCTTCAGCAGGTCGCGGCCGATGATGAGTTGCTGCACCTCGCTCGCGCCCTCGTAGATGCGCAGCGCCCGGATCTCGCGGTAGAGCCGCTCGACCGTCGTGCCGCTGCGAACGCCCTGCCCGCCCCAGAGCTGCACTGCCGCGTCGATCACCTGCTGCGCGCCTTCGGTCGCGGCGAGCTTGGCCATCGCCGCCTCGCGCGTCACGTTCGCGCCCTGGTCGCGCAGCCAGGCGGCGCGGTAGGTGAGGAGCGCGGCCGAATCGATCGTCGTCGCCATTTGCGCCAACTTCGCCTGCGTGAGCTGGAAGTCGCCGAGAACGCCGCCGAACATCTTCCTCGACGTTGCCCGCGCCATCGCCTCGTCGAATGCGCGGCGGGCGAAGCCGAGCGCGGCGGCGGCGACCGATGTGCGGAAGACGTCGAGCGTGCGCATCGCGATCTTGAAGCCTTCGCCGGCGGCGCCGATGCGCTGCGCCGCGGGGAGGCGACAGTGCTCGAAGCGCAGGCGCGCGAGCGGATGCGGCGCGATCACGTCGATGCGCTCGGCGATCGAGAAGCCGCGAGTTCCGGCGTCGACGACGAACGCGGTGATGCCGCGCGCCCCCTTCGCCGCCGGATCGCTCGCGTCGCCAGTGCGTGCGAAGACGACGTAGAAATCGGCAATGCCGCCGTTCGAGATCCATGTCTTCTCGCCGTCGAGGATGTAGCCGTCGCTGTCGCGGTGCGCGGCGCACGCCATCGCGGCGACGTCGGAGCCGGCGTCGGGCTCGGAGAGCGCGAACGCGGCGATCGCCTCGCCACGCGCGACCCGCGGCAGGTAGCGCGCCTTCTGCGCTTCGCTGCCGGCGAGGCTGATCGCTCCCGAGCCGAGGCCCTGCATCGCGAATGCGAAGTCCGCCAGGCCGTCGTGGCGCGCGAGCGTCTCGCGCGCGAGACAGATCGAGCGCGTGTCGATCGCGTCGGCGTTGCCGCCGTGCGCGCGGCCGGCGACCGCATGCGCGAGCCAGCCGCCCGCGCCGAGCGCGCGGACGAGCGCGCGGCAAGCGGCGTCGACGCTCTCGCGGTCGTCGCCGTGCGCGTGGCCGACGGACGTCGCCGCCCACGCGTCGAGCTGTTCCGCGAACGCGCGATGGCGCGGCTCGAAGAACGGCCAGTCGAGCGGACTCGCCATCACGCGTTCGGCAGCCATCACCAGCGCGGGGCGATGCGCTCGCCCGGAAGGACTTCGTAGGGGTTGCCCCAGCCGGGAGCGGCGCGCACGCGCTCGCGCCACGCGGCGAGGTTCGGGAAGCGCTCCTCGAGCACGTAGCCGCTCTCCTCGGCCGGATAGAACATGTAGCCCGAAAGCGAAATGTCGGCGATCGAGAACGCGTCGCCGACCATGTAGGCGCGGTCGGCGAGGTGCTTTTCGACGATGAAGAAGGCGCTGTCGATGCGGCTCTTCAGGAACGCGGCGACGGCCGGGTCGGGCGCGTTCGCGGCGAACGACTTCATGAACCGCCAGGTCGCGAAGTAGCTCGTGAACTTGTGGTTGTCGAAGAAGAGCCAGCGCAAGATTTCGCAGCGCTCGCCGGCGTCGCGGCCGCCGAGCTTGCCATGCTGCTCGGCGAGCATCGTCAGGATGACGCCCGACTGGGTGATCTTCTTGCCGGCTTCGTCCTCGAGCACGGGCACTTCGCCCATCTCGTTGACGCCCTCGCGCCAGGCGGCGCTGCGCGTTGTGCCGCCGGCGAAGTCGGCGAACGAGAGGTGCACCGGACGCCACTGCACGCCGAGCGCGCGCAGCAGGAACGCCACCTTGAAGGTGTTGCCCGACTGGGCGAAGCCATGGAGCTTCAGCATCTTCAGTCCCCCTCGAAGCGCGGCTTCTGCTTCGCCGCGAACGCCTCGTACGCGCGCGTGAAGTCCTGCGTCAGCATGCAGATCGCCTGCGCCTGCGCCTCGGCCTCGATCGCTTGTTCGATCGTCATCGCCCACTCCTGGTGCAGCATCGTCTTGGTGATGCCGTTCGCGAACGTCGGTCCGGCGACGAGCTCGCGCGCGAGCGCGTTCGCCTCGTCGAGCAACTGCTCGGGAGCGACGAGGCGGTTGAGGAAGCCCCAGCGCTCGGCCTCCTCGCCGCCGAGCGCGCGGCCGGTGTAGAGCAGCTCGCTCGCCCGCCCCTGGCCGACGATCCGCGGCAGCAGCGCGCACGCGCCCATGTCGCAACCGGCGAGGCCGACGCGGTTGAAGAGGAAGGCGGTCTTCGATCGTGCGGTGCCGATGCGCAGGTCGCTCGACATCGCGAGGATCGCGCCGGCGCCGGCGCAGACGCCGTCGATCGCGGCGACGATCGGCTGCGGGCACAGGCGCATCGCCTTGACGAGATCGCCCGTCATGCGCGTGAACATCAGCAGCTCGGGCGCCTTCAGCCGCACCAGCGGGCCGATGATCGCGTGGACGTCGCCGCCCGAGCAGAAGTTGTCGCCGGCCCCGCACAGGACGATCGCGTGCACGTCGTCGGCATGCTTGAGCGCGCCGAACAGGTCGCGCAGCTCGGCGTACGAGTCGAAGGTGAGCGGGTTCTTGCGCTCGGGGCGACTCAGCGTGATGCTGCCGACGCCGCCGGCGACGCTCCATGCGAAGTGGCGCGCCGCGTAGCCGGCGAGAGGCTTGCGGTTGCCGGCGACGAGCGCCGGGTCGATGCGTGCGGTCGTGTCGCTCATGAGGGGTTCGCCTCCGCGGCGTGTTCATTCCTGACGAGTTGGACGCGCAGCCGCCCGAGCTGCGTATAGAGCTGCTGCACTGCGCCCGCGTCGAGCCCTGCGAACAGCTCGAGGATCCAGCCCTCGTGCTCGCGCGCCATCGCCTCGAAGCTGCGCCGGCCCTTCGGCGTCAATCGGACGATCCAGGCGCGCCGGTCGCCCGGGCTGCTCTCGCGAACGACCATGCCTTCGCGCGCGAGGTCGTCGGTGAGGCCAGTGACGTTGCCGCCGGTCACCATCAGAAAGCGCGACAGCTCGCGCATCTTCATGCCGTCCTTGTAGCGGTAGAGCTGCGCGAGATAGTCGAAGCGCGCGAGCGAGATGCCGAAGCGCTCGCGCAGGCGGCGCCGGATCTCGCCCTCGACTTGCGTCGTGCACGCGAGCATGCGCAGCCAGAGGCGCAGCGCCGCGTGGTCGCCGCTGCCGGCGCGCGCCTCGTGGCCGAGCTCCTGTGCGTCCTCGAGGACGGCGTGGGAAGGATCGTTCTTCATGCGTGTCAGACTCCCAGCGCGCGGTTGGCCTGCTCGAGCGCCGAGAGCCCGCCGCCCTGCGCCGCCATCTGCTTCTCGCGCTCGAGGTTGCGCTCGAGCTGCTGCTTGGCCGAGCGATACTGCTTCGGCCAGTCGACCTCGGTGACGCCGATCTTGGCCGCCTCGAGCAGGGTCCACGCGGGATTGGCGAGGTGCGGCCGCGCGATCGCGCAGAGGTCGGCGCGCCCGGCGGCGATGATGCTGTTGACGTGGTCCGCCTCGGAGATCGCGCCCACGGCGATCGTCGCGATGCCGGCTTCGTTGCGGATGCGATCGGCGAACGGCGTCTGGTACATGCGGCCATAGACCGGCTGCTGGCGCTTGCTGACCTGGCCCGACGAGCAGTCGATCAGGTCACAGCCAGCGGCCTTGAACGCGCGCGCGATCTCGACCGCGTCGTCCGGAGTGATGCCGCCCTCGACCCAGTCGTGCGCCGAGATGCGCACCGAGATCGGCAGCTGCTGCGGCCAGACCTCGCGGATCGCGTGGAAGATCTCGAGCGGATAGCGCAGGCGATTGGCGAGCGAGCCGCCGTACTCGTCGGTGCGCTGGTTGGTGAGCGGCGAGATGAACGACGACAGCAGGTAGCCGTGCGCGCAGTGCAGCTCCAGCCAATCGAAGCCGGCCTCGGCGGCGTAGCGCGCTGCGCGAACGAAGTCGTCGCGGACGCGGTCCATGTCGGCGCGCGTCATCGCGTGCGACCAGTCGCTCACGCCGTCGAGGTACTGCTGCGGCGATGCGGAGACGAGCGGCCAGTTGCCGTCGGCGAGCGGCTGGTCCTCGCCCTCCCACGGCACGCGCGTCGACCCCTTCGCGCCGGCGTGGCCGATCTGCATCGCGATCTTCGCGTCGGTGTTGGCGTGGACGAAAGCGACGATCCGCTGCCAGGCGTCGCGCTGCGCGGTGTTCCAGAGGCCCGGACACGCCGGGGTGATGCGCGCGTCGGGCGAGGTGCACGTCATCTCGGCGACCACCATGCCGGCGCCGCCCATCGCCCGCGCGCCGAGGTGCACGAGGTGGTAGTCGCCGGGGATGCCGTCCACGCACGAGTACTGTGCCATCGGCGAGACGACGATCCGGTTCTTGAGCGTCGTGCCGCGCGCGCGGAACGGCGTCAGCATCGGCGGGATCGGGTGGTGCGGCGGCGTGCGGCGCACGCCTGCATGCTCGGCGATCCAGTCTTCGTACTCCTCGACGTATTCCTTGTCGCGCAGGCGCAGGTTCTCGTGGCTGATGCGCTGGCTCCTCGTCAGGAGCGAATACGCGAACTGCTCGGGCGGAAGCTTGACGTAGCGGTCGACATGCTCGAACCATTCGGTCGAGTTGCGCGCCGCGTTCTGGATCTTCAGAACCTCGACGCTGCGCACCGCCTCGTACGCCAGGAGCGCGCCCGCGAGGTCGCCCGGCGCCCTGCCGATCGTGCGCGCGAGCTCGATCGCATCCTCGAGCGCGAGCTTGGTTCCCGAGCCGATCGAGAAGTGCGCGGTGTGCGCGGCGTCGCCCATGAGGACGACCGGCGTCCCGCCCGCGCCGCCGAGCCGGTGCACCCAGCGCTCGCAGACGACGCGCGGGAACTTGATCCATTGCGTCGAGCCGCGCAGGTGCGCCGCATTCGAGAGCAGCGGATGACCGGCGAGCACGTCGGCGAAGAGCGCCTCGCAGAAGGCGATCGCCTCCTCCTTCTCCATCCGGTCGAGCCCGGCCTTCTGCCAGACCTCCTCGGGCGTCTCGACGATGAAGGTCGAGTGGGTCGCGTCGAACCGGTAGGCGTGCGCCTGGAACCAGCCGTGCGGCGTCTCCTGGAAGTCGAACGTGAAGGCGTCGAACAACCGGGTCGTGCCGAGCCAGACGAAGCGGTTGCGGCGCACGTCGACGTCGGGGCGGAACGTGTCGGCGAACTCGTTGCGGACGCGGCTGTTGAGACCGTCGCTGGCGATCACCAGGTCGGCGCCTGCGTAGGCGACGGCGCCCTGCACGTCCTTCTCGAACACGAGCTCGACGCCGACCTCCTCGCAGCGCGCCTGCAGGATGTTGAGCAGGCGCTTCCTGCCGATGCCGCAGAAGCCGTGGCCGCCCGACGTGATCCTGGCGCCGCGGATGTTGACCTCGATGTCGTCCCAGTGGTTGAACGCGTCGAGGATCTGCGCCGCGCTCTTCGGGTCGGCCCCCTGCCGGTTGCCGAGCGTCTGGTCGGAGAAGACGACGCCCCAGCCGAAGGTGTCGTACGGCTTGTTGCGCTCGACCACCGCGATCTCGTGGCGCGGGTCCTGCTGCTTCATCAGCAGGGCGAAGTAGAGGCCCGCGGGGCCGCCGCCGATGCAGACGATCTTCATGAGGCCTGAATGGTTTAGTCCTAAAGCAGTCTAGTCGAAGGCGGCGCGCCTGGCAAGCGCCTTCTCGGCCTCGCGGTCCCACGTGGTCGGCGTCACGCCGCGCTCGCGCAGGACGAACTTCTGCACCTTGCCGTTCTCGGTCCGCGGCAGGTCGGCGACGCGGTCGAGGAAGCGCGGGATCGCGAACTTCGGCAGCCGCTCGATGCAGAACGCGCACAGCTCGGCCGGGTCGAGCGCGTGGCCGGCGCGCGCGACGAGCGCGGCCATCACCTCGTCCTCGGCGAGTTCGGAGCGCACCGGGAACACCGCCGCCTCGGCGACGCCGGGGTGCGCGAGCAGCACCTGCTCGACCTCGTACGAGGAGATGTTCTCGCCGCGGCGCCGGATCGCGTCCTTCAACCGGTCGAGGAAGCGGAAGCGTCCGTCGGCGTCGCGGACGACGCGGTCGCCGGTGTGGAACCAGCCGTTGCGCCAGGCTTCGGCGGTTTTCTCCGGCATGTGGAAGTATTCGTGTGCGAAGGCGAGCGGCTCGTCGGCCCGCACGATCAATTCGCCGGCGGTGCCGTCGGCGACATTCTGGACCTTATCGTCGACGACTCGGGCGTCGAAACCGTCGAATACCGGACCCATCAGGCCGGGTTTCTGATGTTCGATCGTGGTGCCGAGC
>DASXXO010000054.1:0-10625 GCA_036503045.1 Caldimonas sp.
CCCGAGGCGCTCCAGCCGGGAACCGCATACCTCGAAGAGCCCTTGCTCGGCGCATCGATCGACGGGCGGCTCCTCACCTACTACCTGATCTTCGTCACGGCGCTCGTCCTCGTGCTCGTCCTGCTCAGGATCGTCAACTCGCCGTTCGGGCGCGTCCTGCAGGCGATCCGCGAGAACGACTTCCGCGCCGAGGCGATCGGCTACCGCACGGTCGTCTACCGCACGCTCGCGAGCGTCGTCTCGGCCCTGTTCGCGACGCTCGCCGGCGTCCTGCTCGCGCTCTGGCTGCGCTACAACGGCCCCGACACGACGCTCTCGTTCGAGATCATGCTCGACGTGCTGCTGATCGTCGTCATCGGCGGCATGGGGACGATCTACGGCGCGGTCGTCGGTAGCGTCCTGCTCGTGCTCGCGCAGAACTACCTGCAGGACCTGATGAAGCTCGCCGCGACCGCGGTGCACGACGTTCCCGTGCTCGGCCAGATCGTCTCGCCCGACCGCTGGCTGCTCTGGCTCGGCATCCTGTTCGTGGTCTCGGTCTATTACTTCCCGGCCGGCGTCGTCGGCCGGCTGCGGGCCCTCGGCGCTGGTGGCCGGCAGGGCTGAGTTGGTGGGCCGCGGCCGCGCGCGGGCGCCCCGATAATCTTCCGATGGCGGCGAAGAAGAAGGCGAACGGCGCAGCGGTCGCAAAGGCAGCGACCGGCATCGACGGCCTCGACGAGATCACCGCCGGCGGCCTGCCGCGCGGCCGGCCGACGCTCGTCGTCGGCGGGCCGGGCTGCGGCAAGACGATGCTCGCCGCCGAGTTCATCGTCCAGGGCGCGGCGCGTTTCGACGAGCCCGGCGTCTTCATGATGTTCGAGGAGACCGCCGAGGAGCTCGCTGCCAACGTGCGCTCGCTCGGGTTCGACCTCGACAAGCTGTGCCGCCAGAAGAAGGTCGCGCTCGACTACGTGCGCGTCGAGCGGAGCGAGATCGAGGAGACCGGCCAGTACGACCTCGAGGGCCTCTTCATCCGCCTCGCGCACGCGATCGAGTCGGTCGGCGCGAGGCGCGTCGTCCTCGACACGCTCGAGGCGCTGTTCTCGGGCCTCTCGGACCACGCCGTGCTGCGAGCGGAGCTGCGGCGCCTGTTCCGCTGGCTGAAGGACCGCGGCATGACGGCCGTCATCACCGCCGAGCGCGGCGCCGACGCGCTGACGCGCTATGGGCTCGAGGAGTACGTCGCCGACTGCGTGATCGTGCTCGACCACCGCGTGACCGACCAGATCTCGACGCGCCGCCTGCGTATCGTCAAGTACCGCGGTTCCGCGCACGGCACCAACGAGTATCCGTTCCTGATCGGCGCGCACGGCCTGCTGGTGCTGCCGATCACCTCGCTCCGGCTCGACCACGACGCGCCGCTCGAGCGCGTGCCGACCGGCATTGCCAAGCTCGACGGGATACTCGGCGGCAAGGGGTTCTTTCGCGACAGCAGCGTGCTCGTCTCGGGCGCTCCGGGCACCGGCAAGAGCAGCGTCGGTGCCTCGATCGCCGCGGCCGCGTGCGCGCGCGGCGAGCGCGTCCTGGTCTTCTCGTACGAGGAGTCGGCCGGGCAGCTCATCCGCAACATGCGCTCGATCGGCATCGACCTCGACCGCTGGACGAAGAAGGGACTGCTGCGCATCCACGCCTCGCGGCCGACGCTGCAGGGGCTCGAGCAGCATCTCGTGCTGATGTACGAGATGGTGCGCGCGTTCGCGCCTGCCGTCGTCGTCGTCGACCCGATCAGCAATCTCTCGCTGCAAGCCGACGACGCCGGCGTCAAGCCGACGCTGATGCGGCTGATCGACTTCCTCAAGCAGAGCCAGGTGACGGCGATCGTCACGAGCCTGATCAGCGACGGCCACTCCGCGCTCGCCGAGACCGAGGTCGGGGTCTCGTCGCTGATGGATGCCTGGCTGCTCCTGTCGAACCTGGAGTCGAACGGCGAGCGCACCCGTGCGCTGCAGGTGATCAAGGCGCGCGGCATGGCGCACTCGAACCTGGTGCGCGAGTTCGTGTTCTCGGACGAGGGCCTCGACCTTGTCGACGTGTTCGTCGACAACGGCCAGGTGCTGGTCGGCGGCTCGCGCACGCGCGCGCAGGACGCGCTGGCGGTCGCGGGCGCACCGGCGGCGACCGGCCGGGTGAGGAGGAAGGCATGAAGGGCAGCGTCGTCGAAGAGCCGGGCAAGCCGGCGCGGGTGCAGAAAGCCGAATGGCAGCTGCGGCTCTACGTCGCCGGCAAGACGGCGAGGTCGGGCGCGGCGCTTGCCAACCTGCAGCGGATGTGCGAGACCCATCTCGCCGGCCGCTACGAGATCGAGGTGATCGATCTGCTCGTTAACCCCAAGCTCGCCGCCGGCGACCAGATCCTGGCGGTGCCGACGCTCGTGCGCAAGTTCCCCGAGCCGATCCGCAAGATCATCGGCGACCTTTCCAACGAGGAGCGCGTTCTCGTCGGCCTCGACGTGAAGGCGATGCCCCGATGAGCGTGGTCCCGTTCGCCTCCGAGGTCGCGGCGAGCGACAAGCGCGTCGTGCTGTGCCTCTACATCAGCGGCCCGACACCGCGCTCGGCGCAGGCGATCGTCAACGTCCGGCGGCTGTGCGAGGCGAGCCTGCTGGGTCGCTATGCGCTCAAGGTGGTCGACCTCTCGCAGTCGCCGGCGCTTGCGTCGAAACACCAGATCGTCGCCGCGCCGACGCTCGTCCGCGAGCTGCCGCTGCCGAAGCGCAAGTTCATCGGCGACATGTCCGACGGCGCCAGGATCCTGCGCGGACTCGACGTCGCGGCCGCCTAGCGAAAGCCATGGGCAAGCCCGGCCGGGAAGCCCAGCACGCGCGCGAGCTCGCGGCGCTGCGCATGCAGCTCGACGAGGCCGAGCAGACGCTGCAGGCGATCCGCAAGGGCGAGGTCGACGCGCTCGTCGTCGACGACGCGGTCTACACGCTCGACAGCGCGAACGCGGCGTCGAATCGCCTGCGCAGCGACGTGCTCGCGCAAATGAAGGACGCCGTCGTCGCGGTCGATCTCGACGGGCGCCTGATCTTTCTCAACGCCGCTGCCGAGTCGCAGTACGGGGTCACCGCCTCGGCCGCGCTCGGCCATCCGCTCGAGCAGCTGTACCGCGTGCGCTGGTACGACGACGCCGACCGCGCGCGCTGCGAGGCGGAGCTGCGCGACCAGGGCTCCTGGCGCGGCGAGAGCCTGCATATCCGCGCCGACGGCGGCGAGCTCCACGCCGAGTCGACGCTCACCGCGCTGACCGACTCGGACGGCGTCGCGACCGGGTGCCTGATCGTCAGTCGAGACATCAGCGAGCGCTATCGCGCGGCGGCGACGCTCCAGGAAGCGATGCGCGAGCTGGCGCGCAGCCAGCAGGAGTTCTCGACGCTGGTCGAGAACTCGCCGTTCATCTTCGCGCGCTTCGACCGCGCGCTGCGCCCTCTCTATGTCAGCCCGGCGATCGAAAAGTACGGCGCCTGGCCGGCGAGCCACTACGTCGGCAAGACGCACCAGGAAACCGGCGTTCCCGAGGCGCTCGCCGCCGAGTGGCAGGCGCTGCTGCTCGGCGTGTTCGAGAGCGGGCAGGTCGCGTCGACGCGCTTCTCGCTGGCGACGCCTGCGCAAGGCCTGCGCCACTTCGAGGCGAAGCTGATCCCGGAATCGTCGCAGCCCGGCGTCGTCAACTCGGTGCTCTCGATCGCGAGCGACGTCACCGAGCGCGAGACGGCCGACCGCGAACGGCGCTTCGCGGCCGAGGCGCTGCGCGAGGCCGATCGCAGGAAGGACGTCTTCATCGCGACGCTCGCCCACGAGCTGCGCAACCCGCTCGCGCCGATCGGCAACGCGGTCGAGATCATGCGGATGGCGCGCGACGCACAGACCCAGGCCGCTACGCGCGGCATGATCGAGCGCCAGCTGCGCCAGCTCGTCCACCTGGTCGACGACCTGCTCGACGTGAGCCGCATCTCGCAAGGCAAGCTCGAGCTGCGGCGCGAGCGCGTCGAGCTTGCCGCCGTTGTGCGCCATGCGGTCGAGACGAGCCGGCCGCTGATAGACGCCGGACGCCACGAGCTCGTCATCGAGCCGGTGCCGGTGCCGGGGATCTTCCTCGAGGGCGACATGACGCGCCTGACCCAGGTCGTCGCCAACCTGCTCAACAACGCCGCCAAGTACACGCCGTCGGAGGGTCGCATCACGGTGACGACGCTGCGCGACGGTGCCGACGCGGTCGTGCGCGTCGCCGACAGCGGGATCGGCATCGCTGCCGACCGCCTGCCCGAGGTGTTCGAGATGTTCGCTCAGGTCGATCGCACGTCGGCGCGCACGCAGGGCGGCCTCGGCATCGGCCTGGCGCTGGTCAAGCGGCTGGTCGAGATGCACGGCGGCAGCGTCGCCGTGGCGAGCGCGGGCCCGGGGCGCGGCAGCTACTTCGAGCTGCGCCTGCCGGCCGTCGCGTCGACCGTCGTCTCGGTGCGCGCGGCCAGCTCCTCAGCAGCGGACGCCGCGCCGGGCAACGGCTCGCGGATCCTGATCGCCGACGACAACCGCGACAGCGCCGACAGCATGGCGATGATGCTCGGGATGCTCGGCTTCGAGACGACGGTGGTCTACGACGGCGACGACGCGATCCACGCCGCAGCGGCAGTGCGCCCGCGTGTTGCCATCCTCGACCTCGGCATGCCGCGTCTGGCCGGTGACGAGGTCGCGCGTCGCCTGCGCGGCGAGGCGTGGGCGAAGGACATGGTCCTGATCGCGCTCTCGGGCTGGGGCCGCGACGACGACCGGAAGAAGACCGCCGAGGCCGGCTTCGACCACCACCTGGTCAAGCCGCTCGACCTGAAGGCCCTGTCGCTCCTCCTCGCTCCGGTCGCCAGCGGGCCGAAGGCGGCGCAGTGAGCGGCGAACGTCGCGACCACGACACCGCTGTCGTTCGCCTCGGCAACGGCGTGCGCGTCCTCGCGATCGCGCTGCCGCACCTGGAGAGCGTCAACGTCAGCGTGTTCGTCCGGACCGGCAGCAGCCACGAGAGCCGGCGCCTGAACGGGATCAGCCACTTCGTCGAGCACATGGCGTTCAAGGGCACGCACACGCGCAGCTGCCAGGAGATCAACCTGCAGGCCGAGCGGCTCGGCGCCGACGTCAACGCGCACACCGACAAGGACCACACCGCGTACCACATGCGCGGCCTCGCGGCCGACGCGCCGCGCTTCGTCGACATGCTCGGCGACATCGTCCGCAACAGCAGCTTTCCGGAGGCCGAGCTCGAGCGCGAGCGCCAGGTGATCCTGCACGAGCTCGCCGAGGACGAGGAAGACGTCCTCTCGACGGCTGACAAGCTGTTCGACCGTCTTTCGTTCGGCAACCACGCGATCGCCCAGCCGGTGATCGGCAGTCGCCAGACGATCCGCCACGTCGGGCGCGCCGACCTGCTCGACTACGTCGCCCACCAGTACAGCGGCGCGAACATCGTCGTCGGCGTGGCGGGCCGCTTCGATCTCGCCGCCGTCGTCGCCGCCGCCGAGGCGGCGTTCGCGGGCGCACCTGCAGGTAGCGCGAACGAGGTCGAGGCGCCGGTGTACGTCGGCGGCGTCGCATCCCGTGTCCAGCCCGGCTACAGCCAGACGCACGTCGTCCTCGGCTACCCGATCGCGTCGCTGCGCGACGACCACCACCCGGCGACGGTCGCGGCGGCGCTGTTTGGCGAGGGGATGAGCTCGCCGCTGATGGACGAGATCCGCGAGCGGCGCGGCCTCGTCTACTACGCGTCGTGCGCGGCGGACGTCAACGAGCTGTGCGGCCAGTTCGTGATCGAGGCGTCGACCTCGCCCGAGCAGCTCGACGAGTTCCTCGTCGAGGTGCGGCGCCTGCTCGAGAACGAGGCGACATCGATCTCCGTCGACGATCTCGAACGTGCGAAGCGGCAGATCGCCGTGCGCACCTTGCGCGCGCAGGAGCGGCCTTCACGCCGGCTCGAGGACGCCGCGCTCGACCTGTTCGTGCACGGGCGCGTGCGCTCGCGCGCCGAGCTGCTCGCCCGCGTCGACGCCGTCGACGCCGAAGCGGTGCGGGCCGAGTTCGCGCGCATGCTCGCCATGCCGGCGTCGCTGGCGATCGCCGGCCGCGTCAAGAAGGGCGCGAGCGAGAGAGCGCGCGCGCTGTTCGCCTGAGGCTGGCGCCGGTCCGGCGAGCTGGACCGAGCGCAAACCGCCCACGCCTGCCTAGTCGGTAGTCAGTAGTTACCCGTTTCGTTGACTCCGGTCAAGTGGAGCACGCTGGATCGGATCGGATAGTCGGCTGTTCATTCGCATCTTCCGGGCACCCAGGCTGGCGCACCGAGGAGAGCAAGAACCTGGAGACAAGCATGAATAGCACGGTAGCTGTCCCGGTCGTCGCGCGGAGCGACAACGCCTATCGATGGGCGCAACTGTTCTTCGGCATCGTCTGCATGGCGATGGTCGCCAACCTGCAGTACGGATGGACCCTGTTCGTCAACCCGATGGACGCGAAGTACCACTGGGGGCGGGCGGCGATTCAGGTCGCCTTTTCCATCTTTGTGATCACCGAGACGTGGCTGGTGCCGCTGGAAGGCTACTTCGTCGACCGCTTCGGGCCGCGGCCGGTGGTCATGGTCGGTGGCGTTCTTGTCGGCATCGCCTGGGTGATGAACGCGTACGCGGAATCGCTCACCGTGCTGTACATCGCGGCGGCGATCGGCGGCATCGGCGCCGGCGCCGTCTACGGCACCTGCGTGGGCAATGCGCTCAAGTGGTTTCCCGACCGGCGCGGCCTCGCCGCCGGGCTGACCGCTGCCGGCTTCGGCATGGGATCCGCGCTCACGATCATTCCGATCCAGGCGATCATCAAGGCGAGCGGCTACGAGGCGGCGTTCCTGTACTTCGGTCTGGCGCAGGGACTGATCGTCTTTCTCATCTCGTTCGGGCTCGCGGCCCCGGTCAAGAGCGTTGCCCCGGCGGGCCTGAAGCTCGTCAACACGACCCGCAACTACACCTGGACGGAGATGATCAGGACGCCGGTCTTCTGGCTCATGTACCTGATGTTCGTCCTGATGGCGGCGGGCGGCCTGATGGCGACCGCGCAGCTCGCCCCGATCGCCAAGGATTTCAAGATCGCTGACATCCCGGTCTCCATTCTCGGCCTGACGCTCCCGGCGCTGACCTTCGCCTTGTCGATCGATCGGGTGCTCAACGGTCTGACGCGGCCGTTCTTCGGCTGGGTGTCCGATCACATCGGGCGCGAGAACACGATGTTCATCGCCTTCGGCATCGAAGCGCTCGGCATCGTCGCGCTCAGCCTGTACGGCCATGACCCGTTCTGGTTCGTCATCCTCACCGGCCTCGTCTTCTTCGGCTGGGGCGAGATCTACAGCCTCTTCCCATCGACGGTCGGCGACTCCTATGGTTCCAAGTTCGCCGCCACCAACGCCGGCCTGCTCTACACGGCCAAGGGGACGGCTTCGCTGCTGGTGCCGCTCACGAGCACCCTGTCGAGCGCGACCGGAAGCTGGCACCTGGTGTTCTATATCGCTGCGGCCATGAACGCCGTCGCTGCCGTGCTCGCGCTCGTCGTGTTGAAACCTGCGCGGCTGCGCATGCTCAGGGCGGACGCTGAAATGGTGCGAACCGGCGCGGCCGCGACGACGACCTGAACCAGCGGGTGCCGGGCGGCGCCGGCCGAGCTCAGATCTTGCCGCGCTGCTTCAGCCGGCTCAACGTCTCGGCCGAGAGGTTGAGGTACGCGGCGAGCTCCTTCTTCGGGATCCGCTCGGTGAGCTCGGGGTGCTTCCTCTCGAAGCGGCGCACGCGCCCCGGCGCGTCGAGCAGGTGCAGCGTGATCGTGTGCGCCATGATCTCGCTCATCAGCCGCATCACCTCGTGCTCGAACGTCGCCTTGAACTTGGGATGGCGATCCATGAACGCGACCCAGGTCGGCATCGGCAGCTTGGCGACGCGCGCCTTGGTCAGGCAGGTGATGCTGTACGGCGTCGGCGTGTTCAGCCGCCAGGCCGCGTAGCTCGTCTCGATCTCGCGCTCGTCGGCGAAGCGCAGGATCATCTCGCGCCCGTCGGCGCTCGTGACGACGCGCTTCAGAATGCCGTCGAGAACGAAGTACTGCTCCATCTCGTGCACGCCCTGCTCGAGCAGACTCTCGCCCTTCGCGCCGTCGACGACGAGTAGATGACGCTCGAGCTCCTTGCGCTCGCCTTCGCTCATCTCCTTCAGCACGACGTTCTGCGCCAGTTGGGCGCGGATGACGTTGCGCTCGGGGTGGCTGTCGATGGGGATGGCGGGCATTCGGCGCAGCGGCGGCGCGCGCCAGCGCGCGCTCAAACCGGAAAAAGTTGACCCGGGTCAACGCTGATCCGGCGGTCGATGCCTATGATAAATCTGCCCTCCCCCTCACGACCGTTTCCGGCCGCTTGCGGATCGCCTCCCGCGCGAATTTGTCCGCCTGCAGCGGCCTTTTGTCCGCCCCGAAGGAGACCCGCATGTCCGCAGTCCTGAAGCAGCAGCCCGGCGTCGCGCCGGCCCGCCAGGAAGCCGTCGGCGAGGCACCGGCGGGCGAGACGACCGACGGATTCCACCTCGTCATCGATGCACTGAAGCTGAACGGCATCGACACCGTTTTCGGCCTGCCCGGCATCCCGATCACGGACCTCACGCGCAAGATGCAGGCAGAAGGCCTGCGCGTCATCTCGTTTCGCCACGAGCAGCACGCCGGCAACGCGGCCGCGGCGGCGGGCTATCTCACCGGCAAGCCCGGCATCTGCCTGACCGTCTCTGCGCCCGGATTCCTGAACGGCCTGACGGCGCTCGCGAACGCGACGACCAACTGCTTCCCGATGATCCTGATCAGCGGATCGAGCGAGCGCGAGATCGTCGACCTGCAGCAGGGCGACTACGAGGAGATGGACCAACTCGCGATCGCCCGGCCGCTATGCAAGGCGGCTTATCGCGTGCTGCACGCCGAAGACATCGGCATCGGCATCGCCCGCGCGATCCGCGCCGCGGTCTCGGGGCGGCCCGGCGGCGTCTACCTCGATCTTCCGGCCAAGCTCTTTGCGCAGGCGATGGACGCCGCGGCTGGCCGGCGCTCGCTCGTCAAGGTCGTCGATCCGGCGCCGCGCCAGATCCCGGCGCCGGACGCCGTGCAGCGTGCGCTCGATCTGCTCAAGGGCGCCAAGCGGCCGCTCATCATTCTCGGCAAGGGTGCGGCGTACGCGCAGGCCGATGCGGATATTCGCGCGCTGGTGGAAAAGACCGGCATCCCGTACCTGCCCATGGCGATGGCCAAGGGCCTCCTGCCCGACACGCACCAGCAATCCGCATCCGCGGCGCGCTCATACGTGCTGCCGGAAGCCGACGTCGTGCTGGTGATCGGCGCGCGCCTGAACTGGCTGCTGTCGCACGGCAAAGGCAAAACGTGGGGCGGCAACAGCGCCAAGGAATGGGGCGGCCAGAAGTTCATCCAGATCGACATCTCGCCACAGGAAGCGGACAGCAACGTCCGTATCGATGCTCCAGTCGTCGGCGACATCGGTTCGTGCGTCTCGGCTATGCTCGGCGCGATCAACGCAACTGAGGGATCGTGGCCTGCGCCGCCCGCCGAGTGGCTCAGCGCCATCGCGGAGCGCAAGACCAAGAACATCGCGAAGATGGGGGAATCCCTGGCGAAGAACCCGACGCCGATGAACTTCCACAGCGCGCTGAACGTCGTGCGCGACATCGTCCAGGCAAATCCGGATGCCATCCTCGTCAACGAGGGTGCCAATGCGCTCGACTTCACGCGCAGCATCGTGGACATGTACAAGCCGCGCAAGCGGCTGGACGTCGGCACTTGGGGCGTCATGGGCATCGGTATGGGTTTTTCGGTCGCGGCGGCCGTGGTCAGCGGCGAGCAGGTGATCGCGGTCGAGGGCGACAGCGCGTTCGGCTTCTCCGGCATGGAATGCGAGACGATCTGCCGCTACAACCTGCCGGTCTGCGTCGTGATCCTGAACAACAACGGCGTCTACCGCGGCGACGAAGTGAATACTAGCGGAGGACGCGATCCATCACCCCTGGTGTTCGTCAAGGGCGCGCGCTACGAAAAACTGATGGAGGCCTTCGGTGGCGTTGGTGTGACGGCATCGACGCCGGCCGAGCTTCGAAACGCGATGGAAGAAGCGATCCGCTCGCGCCAGCCTACGCTGATCAACGCGGTCATCGACGAAAAGGCGGGCACGGAAAGCGGCCGCATCACGAGTCTCAATCCCGCCGCGAAGAAGAAACCGTGACGGCCATCTAAAGTCGAAAGTAGCGCTTTCGCGGGAACGACGAACCGAAGCGTTATCCCCGCGAAGAGAATCCAGTGTCGTTTTTTGATTCATTCGAACTGACAGGAAAATTGATGGATAAGGCACTCTCAGGCTTTCGCATCCTCGACATGACGCATGTCCAGGCGGGTCCTACCGCTTCGCAGCTCATGGCCTGGCTCGGCGCAGACGTCATCAAGTTCGAGCCGCCGACAGGTGACGTCACGCGCGGTCAGTTGCGCGACGTTCTCAACGCCGACAGCCTCTACTTCACCATGCTCAAC
>DASXXO010000055.1:0-2134 GCA_036503045.1 Caldimonas sp.
CAGCGCGCGTTGCCAGCGCAGGGGCGCGGCGGCCCAGGCTCGTCGGGTCAGCGCGAAGTCGGCGCCGGCCGCCAGCACGCAGATCGCCGCCGCGAATGCGACGGCGACGTCGACACGCGGCCGCGGCACGCCCAGCAGCAGCGCCGCAGCGGCGAGGCCGGCCAGGACCGCCGCGCCGGCGATCGCCGACCGCGTCGGCAGGGCCGGAATCGGGCGCGCCATCACAGGCGGGGCGCGACCACGGTCTCGAACAGGGAGACCAGCAGCTCGTCGACACGGCGGCCCTCGAGCTGCGCATCGGGCGCGAGCAGGACGCGGTGGCGCAGCGCCGGCAGCGCGCAGCGCTTGACGTCGTCGGGCGTGACGAAGTCGCGCGCGGCGAGGAGCGCGGCGGCGCGCGCCGCGCGCACCATCGCGATCGCGCCGCGCGGGCCGCTCCCCGCCGCGAGGCCGAGCCCGCCGCGCGTCGCGCGGCCGATGCGCACGGCGTAGTCGATCACGCGCTCGTCGACGCGCACGCGCGAGGCGAGGTCCTGCAGGTCGAGCAGCTCGCGCGTGTCGATGCATTCGGCGACCGACTCGAGCGGCAGCTGCTCGCCGCGCTGCTCGTGGGTCGTGCGGACGACGATCGCCGCCTCGTCCTTGAGCGGCGGATAGCCGATCTCGACCTTGAGCAGGAAGCGGTCGAGCTGCGCCTCGGGAAGCGGATAGGTGCCTTCGGTCTCGACCGGGTTCTGCGTCGCGAGGACGAAGAACGGGCGCTCGAGCGGATGGGTCTCGCCTTCGAGCGTCACCTGGTATTCCTGCATCACCTCGAGCAGCGCCGCCTGCGTCTTCGCCGGCGCGCGGTTGATCTCGTCGGCGAGCAGCACGTTGGTGAATACCGGGCCGCGCCGGATGCGCAGCGCCGCGACCACGCCGCTGCCCGGCGGCGCCGGGTCGAGCACCGCGTGGCCGGTGATGTCGGACGGCAGCATGTCGGGAGTGAACTGGACCCGCGCGTAGCGCAGCGCGATCGAGCGCGCGAGGGCGCGCGCGAGCAGCGTCTTGCCGAGACCGGGAACGCCTTCGATCAGGACGTGACCCGACGCGACGATCGCGACCAGCAGCAGCTCGACCGCGTCGCGCTGGCCGACCATCGCCTTGCCGATCTCGTCGCGAAGGCGCTGCAAAGTCCCGGCGGCATGGCTGAAGCGGGCAGGTTCGATCGTGCTCATGGTGGGTTCGTGTCGGCAGGGGGAAGTCGGTGGAGGAGCGAGGGGCGGCGTCCCGGCGCGAGCGCGCGCCGGGCGTGCTCGAGGAGGGCGATGCTCGTGGCGATGCTTCTGCGGTCGGGTCGCGGCGGCGGCGCCATCGCCTGCGCGAGCGTCGCCGGGTCGATGCCGCTCTTCTTCGCGATCGCGTCGCTGCGCTCGCTTCGGGCGAGCAGGCCACCGTAGTTGGCGATCGCCCGGCGCGCTTCGTCTTCAAGAGCGCGCACGCTCGCCGCGTGCAGCGCGAGCCCGCCGTCGCGGGCGATGAAGGCCGCGGTGCGGCGCACCTGCTCGCCGACCGATCGGCGCGCCGGCGGGCGGGCGGCGATCGGCGGCCCGAAGCGCGCACCGTGGCGCCAGAGCGCGAGCGCGAGCGCGGCCGCCGCGAGCAGCAGCGCCGGTGCGCCGTGCTCCCAGAGCAGGACGCTCAAGCGCATGCGCGTCTCTTCGGCGAAGAACCAGAGGCGGTCGCCGGGACGCAGCTGCAGCATCGCCGCGAACGCGAGCGCGCCGTCCTCGCGCACCACCGAGGCGTTGTCGAACGATCGCTCGATCGCGTTGGTCGTGATGTCGCCGCGGCCGTACGGCACCCGCGCGGCGACGGCGCCGTCGTCGCCGGCGAGGGTCCACGTCGGTGCGGCGGCGCTGACGACGCGGGATGCGCGTCCGCAGACGCGGTAGGCGCGCGGCGCGCCGAACGCGCCGACGCTGCCTTCGGGTTCGGCGAAGACCTTGCATGGCGGCGCGAAACGGCGCACGAACTCGTCGAGTTGAGCCTCGAGGGAGGGCGGCACCGCCGCAGCCGCCTGCGACGCGGCACCGTCGCGATGCGGCGGACGGCGGCTGCGGATCGGCACCCATGGCGGCGCGTCGCCATCGGC
>DASXXO010000056.1:0-1621 GCA_036503045.1 Caldimonas sp.
ACCCCGGGATGGCCGGCTTTGTCGAGTCGATCGTCAACACCGGCCTCGGCGAGTTCCTCGAGGAGAACCCGAGCGAGGCCCGCGCGGTGATCATGAAGTCGGTTCAGGCCCAGCGTGCCCGCGAGGCGGCGCGCAAGGCCCGCGACCTGACGCGGCGCAAGTCCGCCCTGGAGAACTCCACGCTGCCGGGCAAGCTCGCCGACTGCTCGATCAAGGACCCCTCGCTGGCCGAGCTGTTCGTCGTCGAGGGTGATTCCGCGGGCGGATCGGCCAAGCAGGGGCGCGACCGCGAAACCCAGGCGGTCCTGCCGCTGCGCGGAAAGATCCTCAACGTCGAGAAGTCCCGCATCGACAAGGTCCTGCAGAACACCGAGGTGCAGGCGCTGATCACGGCGATCGGCACGGGCGTGCGCGACGAGTTCAACATCGAGAACGCCCGCTACCACAAGATCGTGCTGATGACCGACGCGGATGTGGACGGCGCCCACATCCGCACGCTCGTGCTCACCCTGCTCTTCCGCGAGATGCAGGAGCTGATCGAAGCGGGCTACGTCTACATCGCAAAGCCGCCGCTCTACAAGCTCAAGCAGGGGTCGCGCGAGCGCTACATCGAGAAGGACTCCGAACTCGAAGAGATCCTGCTCGCCGACAAATGGGAGAAGATCGATGTTTTCGACCGCCACGGCACCCAGTTCAAGCTCACCGAGGCGCGCTGGCAGCGCTTCTCCCGGTTGCTCAAGCAGTACGAGGGGTGGTCGTCCTCGCTGCGCGCGGTCCACGGTCACGACGTCGTCCAGTTCCTCGAGGAGTCGTCTCTCCTCGGCGAGCAGGCGCTCACCGCTGAGGCAGCGATCGAGCTGCTCGAACGTGCGGGACTCAAAGGCGAGACGCACGCCACCGAGTTGCAACAGTCCGACGGCGAGGAGCTGCGCGTCAAGGCGATCGAAGCCAAGACGGGGTTCGCGCGCGTACACCGGATCAAACGCAGTCTGTTCGGGTCCCAGGAGTACCGCCAGCTTGCCCGCGTCCATGCGCAGCTGATCGAGCTCGCCGGCGTCCCCGCGTTCGCGGTCCGGCTCGGGGACGCGCACGAGGACGCGTCCTCCTTCGAGGCGCTGCACCCAGCCGTGATGGCGGTCACGCAGAAGGGCAGCAAACTCCAGCGCTTCAAGGGGCTCGGCGAGATGAACGCCGAGCAGCTCGGCGAAACGACCATGTCCCCGACGACGCGTACGTTGGCGCAGGTGACACTCGAGGATGCCTTCGCCGCCGACCGCACCTTCTCGATGCTGATGGGCGACCAGGTCGAGCCGCGTCGCGCGTTCATCGAGGACAACGCCCGCGCCGTCGTGAATCTGGACGTCTAAGCCATGGCTTCGGCTGACGTCATAAGCGGCGGCAACATCGAACCGCGCGCTCTCGAGGAGGAGATGCGCACCGCGTACCTCGACTACGCGATGTCGGTAATCGTCGGCCGCGCGCTGCCCGATGTGCGGGACGGCCTGAAGCCTGTCCATCGCCGCGTCCTCTACGCGATGAGCGAGCTCGGCCTCGGGCCCACCCGCTCCTACGCCAAGTGCGCCAAGATCGTCGGCGAGGTGATGGGCAACTATCACCCCCA